>CAKSHB010000001.1 GCA_934456295.1 uncultured Clostridia bacterium
ACGGCGGCTCGGTTGTGTTCATCAACTCAAATACGGCATATCGTGCAATCCCCGACCGTATTGCCTACAGTGCTTCAAAGAGCGGCGCTCTCGGAATGATGCGTGCGCTGGCGCTTGATTTGGGAAAATACGGCATACGTGTAAATGCCGTGCTGCCGGGCATGATTAAGACGGACAGATGGGAACAGAATTACAATGACTGCAAAAATGCGCCGTCAAATTATACTCCTCTCGGCGACATTGCCGACTTTGAGGATATTGCGAATGCCGCGTTTTATTTCGGAAGTGATATGTCAAAAAATACTACCGGCGCGGAGCTGGTTGTTGACGGCGGAAATATGATTCAGCTCTATCCGATTATACCTGATAAAGAAAAGCAATAATTTTGCTGTTGTATAATTTTGTAAAAAACAATGAAATAAACGGAAACAGACATGCAGGCGTTTCTTTGCAAAAAAGCAGAGAGCGCCTGTTTTTTTATCAGATAAAAACAGGTTGCATGTGGATTTAAATTTTAAAAAGCTTGTGCCGCATAACGTCTTGTGCAAAACCAACAAACTTTTTAAAAAAAATTATGCAAAATGTCAAGCGTGTAAAGAACTTTTAAAAAACTTTTAAAAAATTTACTTAAAACTATTGAAAAATGATTATAAATCGTGTAAAATTTATTTGAAAAGGGGAAAAAGTGTTATAAAGTGGTTGCAAGTGGATAAATTGTGTGTTAAAATATTGTTACAACCACTTTTCAAAGTGAGGTGAAAAACTTTGTTCATAGGTACATACAGTCACAGCATAGACGCAAAAGGCAGAATGATTATGCCGTCCAAGTTCAGAAAGAACGAATCGGGCGAGATTTTCTATGTCACAAAAGGAACGGAAAAGTGTCTGTTTGTGTACTCGCGTGAGGAATGGGCAAGGTTTGAGGAAAAAATCGCGTCGCTGCCGATTACAACAAATAAATCTGCGGCAGATTTTGTGCGTTATTTTCTTTCGGGTGCGGCAGAATGCGAAGTGGACAAGCTCGGAAGAATTAATATTCCCCAGCATCTGAGAGAGCATGCCGGACTCGGAAAGGACGTTAAGGTTCTCGGCGCAAGAAGCCGTATTGAGATATGGGATGCGGATACATGGAAGAGCTATTACGAAACAGATATTACACCCGAAAGCGTAATGGAGAATATGGGCTCGATAGGAATGGATTTTTAGGCGGTGATATATGATGGAATTCAGGCATATACCCGTCATGCTGAATGAGTGTATAGACAGTCTTAATATAAAGCCGGACGGAATATACGTAGACGGAACGCTCGGCGGCGCCGGACACAGCAGCCAAATTGTGCGCAGGCTCGGCGAAAACGGCTTGCTGATAGGGATTGACCGTGATGAAAACGCGATAAAGGCGGCGGGAGAAAGGCTTTGCGGATATGACGGCAGGGTTCTGATTGTAAAAAATAACTTTAAAAATATAAATGAAGTTTTAAAATCGGCAGACATCGATAAAATCGACGGTGCACTGCTTGATTTGGGAGTATCGTCACACCAGCTTGATGAGGCATCGAGAGGTTTCAGCTATATGCATGACGCGCCGCTGGACATGAGAATGGACAGAGATGAAGCGGAGAGTGCATATGACGTTATAAATGTATATGACGAAAACAGACTGGCGGAGATTATATTTGACTACGGCGAGGAGCGGTGGGCAAAAAGAATTGCAAAGTTTATAGCGGACGGGCGCAAAGCAAAACCCATAGAAACAACGGGGGAGCTTGTGAAAATTATAAGTGCGGCGATACCGAAGGGTGCGCGCATGAATGGCGGCAATCCTGCAAAACGCACGTTTCAGGCAATCAGGATTGAGGTAAACGGCGAGCTTGAAATACTGCGCGGCGCCATAGATGATTTTACCGGGCATTTAAATGCCGGCGGCAGACTTGCCGTTATAACGTTTCATTCGCTTGAGGACAGAATTGTAAAAGAGGAATTTGCGCGTCTGGCACGGGGCTGTACATGCCCAAAGGAATTTCCGGTGTGCGTGTGCGGAAACAAGCCGTCGGTGAAGGTGCTGACAGGCAAGCCGATAACAGCGTCGGAGGCGGAATTGGAACAGAACAGCCGCTCAAAGAGCGCAAAGCTTCGCGTTATAGAGAAATTATAAAACTTTTTTGAAAAATAGGTTATGGGGATAAACATTGGGGATAAAATTTTAGGGGGTCACAAAAGTGCGTACAAACGGAAATCTTGCTCTTAATCCTGCGTATAGACCGCAGTATCAGCCGACGCAGGCAAATTTGAAGAAAAAGGCGGTTTTGAAGGCACACGAAACGGGAAAAAAGAAAGCTAAAAGTATAAATGTTGCCGTTGCGTTATTTTACATAGCGGTTATTTTTGCAGTGGCATTTTGTCTTATAGGCCGCGAGGTAAGCATATATGAAAAAAGCGCGGAAATAAGCCGTTTGCAGAATAAGCTTGAGCAGGCACAGAGCGAAACGAAGCAGGCACGCATAGCTGCGGAGAAATCTGTGGATTTGAAAACGATAGAGGATAACGCGACAAATAAATTCGCAATGAGCAGACCCGAGAAAACGCAGACAGTATATATAAACATAAAGCAGCAGGACTATGCCGAGAAAACGGCGGACAAAGATGCAGGCGTTGAGTTGCAGCAGAACATACAGGCAGGCATAAAAAATCTTTTTGGAATATTCGGAAACAAGTAGTATTATATATTTATAAGCAGGATTATATCAAAATCCGGGCAAACATAAAACCCGGGCAAACTTAATAGAAAAATTCGGAAGTGAGGCCCCAAAGCGATTTGGAAAATCAAATCTCTTAGTCTCACTTTTTGCCTTAAAACGGGGAAATGTAAAATTACGGCAAAACCGTATGGGAGAAGATGAAAGCAAAGTGTTTTTGTGTTTGGTGCGCAAATAGTGTTTTGCTTTATTTGTGTTCTTAGAGAAAACTGATTTTGAGAAAACCGATTTTTGCGGCTTTTTCATATAAGTTTATATTTTCGTAAGACTGTGTTTTGAAAAAAGAAAGTAAAATCTGAAAGTAAAATTTTGCATAGGCTTGCATGGAGGCAGGGGTATGAAATTACCGAAAAAGATGGTAAGGAAACGCGTGTTTTTATATGTGGTTGCCTTTTGCTGTGTATTCACTATACTTGCGGGGCGTGTGGCATGGCTTCAGACGGTGGACGGAGCAAAGTTGAAAAAAGCGGCGACGCAGCAGCAGACACGTGACAACATAATAACAAGCAAACGCGGAACGATATATGACAGAAATAACAAAGAGCTTGCCGTCAGTGCGTCGGTTGAGATGGTGACGGTATCTCCGAGCGAGATAAGAAAATCAAAAAGTGCGGAAATTGTTGCAAAAAAGCTTGCCGAGATTTTGTCGCTTAATTATGACGACGTATACAAAAAGGTCACAAAAAACTCGTCATACGAGATTATAAAACGCAAGGTTGAGAGCGAGCAGACATCGCAGATACGCAAGCTGAAAACCGATAAGGAAACGAAAAACGCTTTTGCCGGTGTGAGCCTTGAGGAGGACACGAAAAGATATTATCCCTACGGAAGTTTTGCCGCACAGGTAATCGGCTTCACGGGCAATGATAACCAGGGGCTGTACGGCGTTGAGGCGGCATATGACGATGAGCTTTCGGGCGTTGCAGGAAGAGTTATATCGGCAAAAAACGCCGCCGGCGTTGATATGCCGTATAAATATGAGGAAAAATATGAGTCGCAGGATGGACTTAACGTTGTTCTGACGATAGATGAAACGATACAGCATTTCGCAGAAAAGCATCTGAAACAGGCGTATGAGGAGAATAAGCCGGCAAAAGGTGCATTTGCAATAGTGATTGCGCCGAAAACGGGCGAGGTACTTGCCATGGCGACACAGCCCGACTATGATTTAAACAAGCCGTTTGAGCTGACCGATACGGAATTTTTGTCGAGTATAGCGGCGCTTTCCGAGGAGGAACAAAAGAAGGCAAAGACAACGGCGCTCTCGGAGCTTTGGAAAAATAAAGCCGTAACGGACTCATATGAGCCCGGCTCGGTATTTAAAATACTTACATATGCGATGGCGCTTGAGGAGGGAGTTGCAAGTCCGAGCGATACATTTAACTGCAGCGGCGGAACGAAAGTCGGTCCGTATACAATCCACTGCTGGAAAACGGCGGGGCACGGACATGAAACGCTGAAGCAGGGGCTTGAAAATTCGTGCAACCCTGTTTTGATGGAGCTTGGGCGCAGATTGGGCGTTGATACCTTCAGAAAATATTTTAAAAGCTTCGGCATGGACGCAAAGACAGGCTTTGACATAGTCGGCGAAAGCCCGGGCGTGTTCTTTAACGAGGGTGCAATGCATGAGGTTGAGCTTGCGACATGTTCATTCGGGCAGTCGTTTCAGGTTACGCCTCTTCAGCTCAGCGCAGCCGTATCGGCAATCGTAAACGGCGGAAGTTTATATAAGCCGCATGTTGTAAAGGCGCTCACGGATAAAAACGGTTCTGTCGTAAAGAGCTATGAGCCTCAGCTTGTGAGAAAAATTGTGTCTGAGGAAACATCGGCGCTCATGCGTGATTTCCTTGAGGGAGTCGTGTCGGAGGGTACAGGTAAAAGTGCAAAAATAGAAGGCTACCGCATAGGCGGAAAAACGGGAACATCAGAGAAACAGCCGCGCGGACAGGGCAAATATGTCGCATCGTTTCTCGGCGTTGCGCCGGCAGATGATCCGGAGCTGCTGTGCATAGTGGCTATAGATGAGCCGACGGGCGATTTGTATCAGGGCAGCCAGATATCGGCGCCTGTTGTAAGAAATATACTTGAGGACACATTGCGCTACATGGGTTATGAGAAAAAGCTCGAAGGAAACGAGCTTGCCGTTATGCAGTCAAATGTGCCCGAAGTGCGCGGGTTTGCTGTTTCTGACGCAAAAAAGACGCTTTCTGACGCAGGTTTTGACGTAAAGGTTGTGGGCGAAGGTGAAAATACGGAGCAGCAGCTTCCGAAACCGGGCGCAAGCCTTGCAAAAGGCTCGACGGTGATTTTGTATACGGAAAACACGGATATTGCAAAAGTCAGCGTGCCCGATGTGACGGGAATGAGGCTTTCGGACGCAAAGAAAGCAATTCTTGATGCAGGGCTTAACATAGAAATATTAGGCGCATCGGACGATTCGCACAAATCGCCGGCGAAAAAACAGGATCCTGTAGCAGGGACACAGGTAAATCCTGCAACAACGGTCAGGGTGGAATTTGTGTATATGGACGGCGATTAATTAGGAGTAATTTATACAGGATTATTTTATATTGTTTGCGGAGGAATAAAAAATGAAGCTTGCCGAACTGGTCAGAGATATACAGACGAACGGAAAAGAGGCGCTTGAAACCGAAGTCGGTGCGATAGCGTACGATTCGCGCAAAGTCAGAAAGGGCGATGTGTTCGTATGCATAAAGGGCTACCAAACGGACGGACATAAATATGTAAAAAGTGCGGTTGAAAACGGTGCTGCCGCGATTGTGGCAAGCGATAAAATCGATGCCGATGTGCCCGTGCTGTATACGCCCGACACAAGAATTGCGCTGGCGATGATGGCGAAGGCATACTTTAAAAATCCGCTGAAGGACATAAAGCTGATAGGCGTTACAGGCACAAACGGAAAGACAACAATAACATACCTTATAAAAACAATTCTTGAGGCACAAAATAAAAAGGTCGGGCTTATCGGTACAAATCAGAACATGATAGGTGATAAGGTTATGCTGACAGAGCGTACAACGCCCGAATCATACGAACTGTATGAAATGTTTGCCGATATGGCGCATGAGGGCGCGGATTACATCGTTATGGAGGTATCGAGCCACGCGCTTGAGCTTCACCGTGTCGGGGGCTGTGAGTTTGAAACGGCAATTTTTACAAATCTCACACAGGACCATCTCGACTTCCACGGGACTATGGAAAATTATTTTAATGCGAAAAACAAGCTGTTTTCAATGTGCAGAAATGCCGTTGTGAATACAGACGACGAATACGGCGCACGTATTGCCGGCGGCTGCAAAGCAAACCTTATTACATACGGCATTGACAAGCCGGCAGCCATGCATGCAAAAAATATGCGGATAACGGCGCGGGGGGCGGCATATGATTTGGAGTACGGCAATAAGGAATATGAGGCAAATATAGCGATACCGGGCAAATTTTCGGTATATAATTCGCTTGCGGCGATAGGCGCGGCATACAGTCTTGGAATTGATATAAAGATTTGCCTTGACGCGCTCAAAACCGCTCATGGCGTAAAAGGACGCGCCGAGGTTGTGCCGACTGATACCGACTATACGGTAATAATAGATTATGCACATACACCGGACGGACTTGTGAATATAATTTCGGCAGTGAATGAGTTTAAAACGGCGCGCGTTATAACGCTGTTCGGCTGCGGCGGCGACCGCGACAGAACAAAGCGTCCGAAAATGGGAAAGGCGGCAGGCGAACTGTCAGACTTTTTGGTTGTAACATCGGACAATCCGCGTACGGAGGACCCGTCGGCGATAATAGACGACATAATGCCGGGAGTTCTTGAAAGCGGCTGCGAATATGTCAGAATAGAAAGCCGCCATGAGGCGATTGAGTATGCGCTCAAGCATGCAAAACCGCACGATATAGTAATTCTTGCGGGCAAAGGTCATGAAACATATCAGATTTTAAAGGATAAAACGATACATTTTGACGAACGCGAGGTAATACACGAAATACTCGGCAAATAGACTTACGGTAAAAATCCGTATAAGGAGAGGCACACATGGAACAAATCAGCATAAAAGAGATAATCGGGGCAACGGGCGGAAAGCTTCTGTGGGGAAACGAAAACACGGTTATCACATCTGTTACCACAGACAGCAGAAAAAGCGGCGAAAATATGCTTTTTATTCCGCTTGAGGGCGATACCTTTGACGGACATGAGTTTATACGTGCTTCGTTCGATATGGGAGCGGCGGCGGCGCTGACGCATAAAGATACCGATATTGTGTGCGACCGTGTGCTCATACGGGTTGATGACACAAAAAAGGCGCTTGCCGATATTGCGCGGTTTTATCTTGATAAGCATAGAGTACCTGTTGTTGCTCTGACAGGTTCTGTCGGAAAAACGACGACGAAGGACATGGTTGCGGCGGCGCTTTCAAAAAAATACAGCGTTTTAAAAACGCAGGGCAACTTTAACAACGACATAGGACTTCCTCTCACAATATTCAACCTGACGCGCGATAATGACATGGCGGTGCTTGAGATGGGCATGAACCATTTCGGCGAGATACATCATCTTGCGTCGATTGCGCACCCCGATACTGCGATTATAACAAATATAGGCATGTCGCATATAGAAAACCTCGGCTCACGCGAGGGAATATTGAAGGCAAAAACAGAAATAACCGATTTTTTTGATGAAAACAGCACGCTGATTTTAAACGGCGATGATGATATGCTGCAAACAATCTGCGGCAAGTCTTATACAGTGATAACCTACGGAATAGATAATCCGAATACCGATTACAGGGCAAAAAACATCGAAAAGCACGGTGAAAGCATAGAGTTTGATATCGAATATAAAGAAAACGGCAGCATAAAAGAGGTTCACATACATGTTGCGCTGCCGGGTACGCATAATATATACAATGCTCTTGCGGCATTTGCTGCGGCAAAGCGTTACGGTGTGGAAGATGAGCTTGCATCATCGGGAATAGGCGGATTTGTTCCGTCGGCAATGCGTATGGACATAAAAAATACGGGCAGAATAACGCTGATTAATGATTGCTATAATGCATCGCCCGCATCTGTGGAGGCGGCGCTTGATGTTCTTATGGGCACAAGCGCAAAGAGGCATATTGCCATACTGGGCGATATACTTGAGATGGGCGGTTTTGCGCCGAAGGCACATGCGGAGCTTGGTGAAAAAGCGTCGCAGATGGGAGTTGACGCGCTTTGGTGCGTCGGCGAAAATGCAAAGTATATGTGTGAGGCGGCAAAAAAAGCCGGTCTTGCCGACGCGGTGCATTTTGAAAACAACAAGAGTCTGATTGCGGCTTTGCCGGCGCTCATATGTGACGGTGACGCATTGCTTGTAAAGGCGTCGCGCGGAATGAAGTTTGAGCAGATTGCAGCGGCGGCGGAAAAGCTGTAAAAATATACCTGCGAGAGGGGAAAGTGCTGTTATGGGAAATGAATGGTTTAATATTTCGGCTTCATATTTGCTTACTTTCGGCATAGCGTTTTTGGTTTGTGTGATAATTGCGCCTATGCTGATACCTGTTTTGCACAAACTCAAATTCGGTCAGGAGATACGTGAGGACGGTCCGGCATGGCACAAAAAAAAGACGGGCACACCGACAATGGGCGGCATAATTTTTATTGCCGGTACGGTTATCGCAACGCTTATAATGACACAGGAGCTGTCGGTTATGATTGTGCTTCTGTTTGCGGTGGGCTTCGGACTGATTGGCTTTACCGACGATTTTATAAAAGTTGTGCTTAAACGCAATCTCGGACTTACGGCGCTTCAGAAGCTCGCGCTGCAAATTGCTTTTTCGGTGGTTTTTGTACTGGCTCTCAGTGCATCGGGGCTTTTGCGCAGCGATATATATATCCCGTTTACGCACATAAGCTTTAATCTGGGTTGGTTCTATACGGTTTTTGCCGTATTTATAATGGTAGGCTTTACAAACGCGGTAAATCTGACGGACGGTTTGGACGGTCTTGCGTCCTCTGTAACGGCGATAGTGTCGCTGTTTTTTGCCGTCGCGGCATTTATGTGCGGAAACAGACCGCTTGCGGTGTTTATGATTGCGCTGACGGGCGGATGTATAGGGTTTTTGGTGTTTAACCGCTATCCGGCAAAGGTGTTCATGGGAGATACCGGCTCTTTGTTTCTGGGCGGAGCGCTTGCAGGTGCGGCAATAATTTTAAAAATGCCGCTCATACTTGTGATTGCGGGAATTATATATGTTATCGAGGCGCTGTCGGTAATGCTTCAGGTGGCATCGTTCAAACTTACGGGCAAAAGAATATTTAAAATGAGCCCGATACATCACCATTTTGAAATGTGCGGCTGGAAAGAGGTAAAAATTGTTGCGGTGTTCTGCGTTGTTACAGCGCTGTTCTGCGTAATCGCATATTTTTCCGTAATGCCGTTCATGTCGGTGTGAGGCATATTGTGGCGTGCATTTTCCGATGCACATTCATGAAAGACAGTGTGAGAGCTTTTTTCATACAAAATTAAAGCGCCGCAAAAAATTCGTTTTCGGCGAAACGGCGGCGCAAAAAACCTCCTTTATTTTTATGCTGCGCAAAAGGAGATTTGATTTCATTACTATTTATGCCGATGCGCAGCGGCGGAATGGAGATTACAGTGACGCAAAAAAGGATACCGCCAAAAACACATGCGAAAACGGGCAGGGCGCGTACATCTTCATCTGTGCGCACGAAAAGACCTCCGTCAAAGGCAGAAGCGGCAAAAAGCTTGAAAAGCCGTGAAAGGGCAGAAAAAAGCCGCGCAAAAACTGTAAAAAAACGCTTTGGAAAAAGCGCTTCGTCTGCACCGAAGCCGACCTTAAAGGGGCTTGACGGCAGCTTGGTTATGACGATAATAATACTTGTGGTTTTCGGGCTTATTATGGTATTTTCCGCAAGTGCGCCTTCTGCGAGCGCATATCAGGGAAATCCGTACCACTACATAATACGTCAGGCAATTTTTGCGGTTATGGGTATTGCAGCGATGTTTCTGCTTTCGAGAATTGATTATCACAAATATCAGAAATACGCGCTCGCCGTGCTCATAGGCAGCTTTATTCTGCTGTTCACGGTATATATACCGGGGGTCGGCGTTGTGAGAAACAATGCAAGGCGCTGGATAAACATCGGCATAAGCACGCTGCAGCCGTCAGAGGTTGTAAAGGTTGCTATAATTCTGTATTTTTCTTATAGTCTGTCTATCGTAAAAAAGGGAATAGAGAAGTTCTGGACAGGACTTTTCAGATACCTTGTGATACTCGGCGTATTTGCCGCAGTGCTTTATAAAGAGCCTCACCTGAGCGCAACTCTTGTGGTTTGTATTGTCGGCGCTGTTCTGACAATTACCGCCGGAGCAAAGGTAAAGCATTATGCTGCAATACTGCTGTGTGCGCTGCCGGTTCTGGCATTTGTTATTTATAACCAGCCGTATCAGATGGAGCGTATAACCACATTTTTGGACCCGTTTGCCGATAAAGCGGACTCGGGCTTTCAGGTGGTAAATTCGCTGTATGCAATCGGTTCGGGCGGTGTGTTCGGGCTGGGGCTCGGAATGAGCAGACAGAAATTTCTGTATCTGCCCGAGCCGCATAACGATTTTATATTTGCGATAGTATGTGAGGAGCTTGGGCTTCTGGGAGCTGTGGCTGTACTTGTTTTATTCGGTATTCTGATATGGAAGGGATACAGGATTGCCATACAGGCGCCGGACATGTTCGGCACACTTATGGCAACGGGAATTACAACGCTTGTCGGCATACAGGCGGCGATAAATGTTGCCGTTGTGACTGGATTTGCACCGGCGACGGGAGTTGCACTGCCGTTCTTCAGCTACGGCGGAACCTCTCTTTTGATACTGCTGAGCTGTATGGGTGTACTTCTTAACATATCGCGGCAGACAGTGGCGGTTATAAGACCGTCGGAAAAGCTTATACAAAAAAATAATCGGGTGGGGAACAGAATATGAGAATTTTGCTTGCAGGCGGCGGCACGGCGGGACATATAAATCCCGCAATTTCAATTGCTTCATATGCGAAGAGTATGGACGACAGCACACAGGTGCTTTTTATAGGCAAGCGCGGAAACATGGAGCAGACGCTTGTGCCGAAAGCGGGCTTTGATATTGAGTTTATAGATATAGAGGGTTTTAAGCGTAAGCTTACGCTTAAAAATATATCGGTCGTGCTTAAAACCATGCGTGCGATAAAGGACAGCAAAAAAATCATATCGCAATTCAAGCCGGATATAGTCATATGCACAGGGGGCTATGTGAGCGGACCGGTGATGAGTGCGGCAAAGGCTATGCATGTTCCGTCCATAATACATGAGCAGAATGTATTCCCGGGCGTCACGGTGAAGCTGTCGCAGAAATATGCTTCATATATAGCGACAAGCTTTGAGCAGACAAGAAACTACCTGACCGAGAAGAAAAAATGTGTGTTTACGGGAAATCCGGTCAGAGAGCAGATACTTACGGCAAACAGAGAGCTTGCACGTCTTTCGCTGCGCCTTGATGAAAGACCGTTTGTGCTTGCTTTCGGCGGAAGCTTGGGTGCGGCGCGCGTAAATGATGCGGTTACGGGCTATATAGAAGAAACGATAAAGAACGACCGTGTGCAGATAATGTTTGGCACAGGCAAAAGAAACTATGACGCGGTATGCGAGGATTTTAAAAAACGCGGAATTGATTTGTCAAAGCATAAAAACATAAAAGTGTGCGATTATATATACAACATGGATATGGCGCTTGCTGCGGCAGATGTGGTTATCGGGCGCGCAGGAGCTATAAGTATAAGTGAAATTACGGCTTTGGGAAAGGCAAGCATACTGATACCGTCGCCGAATGTGGCGCATAATCATCAGTACACAAATGCAAAGGCATTGTGTGACAAAAACGCGGCATGCATGATTACAGAAGATGTGCTTACGCCGAAAACGCTCGGCGATAAGGTAAGTGAGCTTTTAAACGATAGAAGAAAGCTTGAGGAGATAGAGAAAAACGCAAAGAAGTTCGGCGTAACCGACGCTTCGCAGAAAATATATGAGCTTGCGCTGAAACTTTTGCGCGAGTAACGCCTTGCGGCGGGTCTGCATAATATGTATGGCAAATATATTAAGCGGATCTGCGGAGGTGTTGTTATATGGATAGACTGGTTATAGAAGGCTCGGGCCGTCTTGAGGGGAGCATACGCATACACGGCGCAAAAAATGCCGTGTTGCCGATTTTGGCGGCAACAGTGCTGAACGGCGGAGAAAATGTGATACATAACTGCCCCGAGCTGAGCGATGTAGACGCCTCGGCTGAGATACTGCGCTATCTCGGCTGTGAGGTCAGACGCGACGCGGATACGCTGACGGTAAATTCGGCTGCGGTGACGCGCTGTGATATACCGGAAGAGCTTATGCGCGAAATGCGTTCATCGGTTATATTTCTCGGGGCGATAATTGCACGTTTTGCGCGTGCGGACGCAGCGCTTCCGGGCGGCTGCGAGCTTGGACCGCGCCCGATAGACCTTCATCTGAAAGCGTTTCGCCAGCTTGGGATTGACGTTTATGAGGAACATGGCTATATAAAATGCAGTACCGGCAAAATCGTACCGGCATCGATACATCTTGATTTTCCGAGCGTTGGCGCAACAGAGAATATAATGCTTGCGTCTGTGCTTGCAGAAGGAACAACCGTGATAACAAATGCGGCGCGTGAGCCTGAAATTGAGGATTTGCAGGACTTTTTGAATACTATGGGAGCAAGAGTGCACGGCGCCGGAACAAGCGTTATCAGAATTGACGGCGTAAAGCGCCTCGGAAGGGCAGAACACAGAGTCATACCCGACAGAATTGCAGCGGCGACATATATGGCATGCGGCGCAGCGGCAGGGGGCACTGTGGAGCTGACTGACACACAGCCGCGCCATATGGAGGCATTTTTGTCCGCGGCGGAGCAGTACGGCGCAAAGCTCTACATATCGGAGGGACGGATTGTGCAGGTTGTGCCGGAAAGGCTTACGGCGATAAAAACGGTGCGCACACAGCCTCACCCCGGATTTCCGACGGACGCACAGGCACCGCTTATGGCGGCGATGAGTGTTGCGGACGGAACAAGCGTCTTTATTGAAAATATATTCGAGAGCAGATACAAACATGTATATGAATTGTGCCGCATGGGAGCGGATATCACGGTTGACGGCCGTGACGCGATTGTACGCGGAGTAAAAAGGCTCAGCGGCGCAAACGTGACAGCAATGGATTTGCGTGGCGGCGCGGCGCTGGCAGTTGCGGCGGCTGCGGCAGAAGGGATTACCGAAATAAGCGGTATGGAGCATGTTGACAGAGGATATGAAAGGCTTGATGAGAACCTGAGAAGAATTGGACTGCGTGCACAAAGGGTGAGCGGACGCAGCATGTAAGCATAGTTTGTACGGCGTTGCGAGAGGAAAAAAGAATGAGAAATATGAAAAAAATGAGTGCGGCGGAAAGGCATGAGGATATTCGTGCACGCCACATAAAACGGCAGAAAAAAAGAAGAAAGAGAAAACTGTTTATAAGGTCATTTTTGCTGATTGCGCTGCTGGCGACAGTCGGAGGAGTGCTGTTATTTCTGACGCCGTGGTTTAATGTGGCACAGATAGATGTCATCGGAAACAGTCAGGTGCAGACGGACTCAATAATTGCGCAGAGCGGTGTATACTACGGTGCAAATATATTCAAACTGAGCACATCGTATGCATGCGAGAAAATTTCGCAGATGCCGTACATAAAAAGTGTGCAGGTTAAACGGAAACTTCCGAATAAAATAGAAATAAATGTGCAGGAGAGTCATGTTGCGGCATGTGTGGCAAATAACGGAGGATATGTAACAATTGACGAGGACGGGAAATGTCTGGAGATAATTTCACAGCCGCCGGAGAACTGTATGCAAATTCTGGGATTTGAGTTAAAAGAATTTAAGCCTGGACAGAAAATAAAAGTTGACGTAGACGAAAAATTTGATATAATAATATTATGTATATCGGAATTTGAAAAGAATGAGATTTTAAGTTCCGTAACCTCGCTTGATATTACAAATACGGTTGATGTAAAATTCACATATAAAAACCGTCTGACCGTATTTTGCGGAGATTTGAACAACATAAACAGAAAGCTTTTGACATTTAATGAGATTGCGTTTAATCAGCTGTCGCCGAATGCACGCGGAGAGATTGATTTGCGCATTGACGGAAAGTTTTATTACAGACCGTGACGATTTGACGGAGGCACAGATGAGGAGAAGAAATATAAAAGCACAGGCTGCAATCGGTATCGTATGCGCGATTTTGTCATTTGCTGTGGCGACGCAGTTTATAAGTGTGCGTAAAAATGTCGCAACCGAAACAAAACAGGCAAAGCGTGCGGAGGAGCTGCAGCTTGAGCTCGGCAAAGAAAAGGAAAAAAACGCGGACTTATATTTGCAGCTGTACAGTGCACAAAACGACTTAAAACAGTACCGTGAGGAAGCAGAGAACAGCAGTGACTATACAAAGGCGCTCTCAGACCAGCTCAAGCGCAGCGAGGTGCTTGCGGGTCTTACGGAGGTTGAGGGACAGGGTATAATTTTAAAGCTGTCAGACAGCTCGCATCCGTCCGTATCGGGGGCAACAACATCGGAAAACGAAATGCTGATAATTCACGACAGCGACCTGCGGCTTGCAATCACAGAGCTTGCTGCTGCGGGAGCTGAGGCATATGCAATAAACGGACAAAGAATAATAAGTACAACGCCGATACGCTGTGTGGGGCCGGTAATTACGGTAAATGAGCAAAAAATGGCGCCTCCGTTTGAAATTTCAGCGATAGGCGACCCGAAAACACTTGAAGCTGCCGTAAATATGCGCGGCGGACTTGCCGATTTATACAGCTCGGTCGGCATAGGGGTTGAGGTAATAACCTCCGATAAAATACAAATTCCACGTTATACGGGTACGGTAAACTTCCAGTATGCCGCCCCCGTGATTAAGGAAAGCGGTGAAGAATAAACAATGACCGGAATTATAATTGGTATCATTGCCGGGCTTGTGTGCGCCCTGCTGGCACAGGTTCATATACCGAGCGCATATTCGATATATGTCGCAGTCGGGATTTTGGCGTCACTCGACTCGGTGTGCGGCGGAATAAGCGCTTCAATGGCGAAAAACTTTAACCTGAAGATATTCATAACAGGACTGTTTTTCAATGCCGCAGTAGCTATGCTTTTGGTATATTTGGGAGAATTGCTCGGTATAGACCTGTCTTTGGCGGCAATTGTGGTCTTTGGCTCAAGAATTATTCAAAATTTTGCAAAAATTCGCAGATTACTCTTGAATAAATTTGAAAAAAAGGATAAAATATAGATAAGTAAAATTATAATTGGATTAAAATTACTTTTTAAACAAAAAAAATAACAAATAAAAAAACAACCAGCAAAACAGTCAAATGAAAAAAACGGTGAGGAGGAAATAAATTGTTTGATATTGATGTAGAAACAGACAATGTCGCAAAAATAAAAGTAGTGGGTGTCGGCGGCGGCGGGAATAATGCCGTTAACAGAATGATTGACGTCGGGGTTAAGTGCGTTGAGTTCATATCCGTAAATACTGACGCGCAGGTTTTAAAGGACTCAAAGGCAGACGTTAAGCTTCAGATTGGTGAAAAGCTGACACGAGGACTCGGCGCCGGAGCTAATCCGGAAATCGGTGAAAAAGCGGCACAGGAAAGCAGAGATGAAATCGAATCGGCGCTCAAAGGTTCCGATATGGTATTCATAACGGCAGGTATGGGCGGCGGTACCGGTACGGGCGCTGCGGCGATTATTGCCGGTATTGCGAAGGATTTGGGAATTTTGACGGTTGCAATAGTTACAAAGCCCTTCATGTTTGAGGGCAGGCCGCGTATGTCAAAGGCTGAGGCAGGCATAAAGGCGCTTCGTGAGAATGTTGACGCGATAATGACAATACCGAATGACAACCTTCTCAAAATAATCGATAAAAATACGGGAATAGTTGAAACCTTCCTTATGGCTGACGATATACTCCGCCAGGGTGTGCAGGGTATTTCGGATATGATTGTGGGTTCGGGTTACATAAACGCCGACTTTGCCGATGTAAAGCGTACTATGGCAAATTCGGGTGTGGCACATATGGGTGTCGGTATTGCAAAAGGCGACAATAAGGCTTCTGAGGCTGTCAAGCTTGCAATTGAGAGTCCGCTTCTCGAAACTTCGATTAACGGTGCGCGTAACGTGCTCATCAATATCACGGGCGGAAAAGACCTCACAATGTTTGACGCAAATCAGGTTATGCAGTTTGCAAATGAGCTTGTTGACAGTGACGCAGAGATTATCTTCGGCGTTGTAATTGATGAGGCTCTTGATGATGAAATGCGTGTAACCGTTGTTGCAACGGGCTTTGATACAGTGACACCTTCTTCGGAAATTTTCAGAAAGATTAATAATGAAGAAGAGGATAAATCGCCGCTGTTTACGCCTAATGTAGAGCTTGATAATGTGGATATACCAACATTTCTTAAAAACAGAAACATCTGATTGAAAATTAACCATACATAAAAGGGACATGATTTGATCATGTCCCTTTTTGTGCATAAACGCATTGTAAAAAATATAAAAAATCAGGCAAAAACCTCTTTTGCAATATCGGCAGAACGCTTTGCGTCTTTTGCGTAATAATCGGCGCCGATTTTCATTGCATAACTCTCGGTCAGCACAGCGCCCCCAACCATTATTTTGCATGGAAGCTGTGCTTTGTGTATGGCGGCGATTGTCTGCTCCATAGAGCCGAGCGTGGTTGTCATAAGAGCGCTCAGCCCGACGAGAGGAGCCTTTTCTCTTCTGACCGTTTCCACAACGGTTTCAATATCAACATCGCGTCCGAGGTCAAATACCGTATATCCGTAGTTCTCGAGTATTACTTTAACAATGTTTTTGCCGATGTCATGAATGTCGCCTTTGACTGTTGCAAGTACAATTTTGCCCATCTGAACGCTTTTTGTACCGCTTTCGGCAATCTTTTCCTTCACCGCCTCAAAAGCGCTCTGGGCGGCATTTGCGGCGCTGAGAAGCTGGGGCAGAAACAGCTTTCCGCACTCAAAATCCGCGCCGACGGAGTCAAGCGCCGGAATAAGCTCGTTATTTACAACGTCAAGCGCATCACGGTTTTGAAGCTGCTGCATACACAGCGATTTTGCCTCGTCGGCAAGACCTTTGCGCACAGCCTCGCCCAGTGAATGCAGTGTTTGCACCGGTATTTTCGGCACATTTTCTGCCGCCGGAAAGCGCTTTATAAATTCTTCGGAGCCGATATCGATGTTTGCGAGTACGCGGTATGCACTTATTACGTCCATCATCGCTTTGGAATTTGGGTTGATAATCGGAAGATTAAGACCTGTGCCGAGCGCCAGCGACAGAAACGTGCTGTTGACAAGCTCACGGTTTGGCAAACCAAAGGATATATTTGACACACCGAGCACGGTTTTCAGTCCGAGCTGTTCTTTGACCATGCGCACTGCCTTCAGCGTTTCAAATACCTCTGCCTGCTGTGCCGACGCTGTGAGTGTGAGGCAGTCAACGAAGATATCTTCACGTGCAATTCCGTATTTTTCTGCCTCGCCGAGTATGCGCCGTGCAATTTCGACGCGCTTTTCCGCTGTCATGGGGATACCGTTTTCATCGAGCGTCAGCGCAACGACGGCAGCGCCGTATTTTTTTACGACAGGAAGAAGTCTGTCCAAAACCTTCTGTTCGCCATTTACGGAATTTACTATAGCTTTGCCGTTATATACTCTCAGCGCACTTTCTACGGCATGCGGATTTGATGAGTCGATTTGCAGCGGCAAATCCGTCACGCTCTGAATTTTTTTTACAACCTCGGTAAGCATGCTTACCTCATCTATACCCGGCATGCCGACGTTGACATCAAGTATGTCCGCGCCTGCATCGGCTTGTTCAACCGCCTGTGAAATGATGTAGTCAAAGTTGTTTTCTGAGAGAGCTTGTTTAAAGCGCTTTTTACCGGTCGGATTTATACGCTCGCCTATAACCGCAACGTTTTCAATATCAACTGTGCGTGTCGGCGTACATACGATACTGCGCTTTTTTTTCGGTACATGAACGGGAATTTTATCTTTAAAAGCCGCGCTTATTGCGGCGATATACTCGGGCGTTGTGCCGCAGCAGCCTCCTGCCATGCATATGCCGAGTTTATGATATTTTTCCATAAGTTCGCCGAATTCCGCGGCGCTGATGTCATAGCTGTTGTCGGCAGGGTTCGGAAGTCCCGCATTCGGTTTTACAAATACGGGAACATTGCTGCATGCGCAAAGCTTCTCGGCAAGCGGATATATTTCGCGCGGACCGAGAGAGCAGTTTATGCCTATTGCATCTGCGCCGAGTCCGCAAAGAACCGCTGCCATCGCCTCTATGCTGCATCCTGTGAAGGTGCGCCCGTTCTCCTCAAAGCTCATTGATACAAACAGCGGCAAATCGCTGTTTTCACGTGCCGCCAAAACTCCTGCTTTTACCTCATATAAATCCGTCATGGTTTCGAGTACAATCAGCTCCGCACCGCTTGCTGTGCCTGCGCGCACAACCTCGCCGAACAGCTCGCATGCCTTTTCAAAGCGCAGTGTGCCCGACGGCTCAAGAAGCTCACCCAAAGGACCTATGTCGAGTGCGGCTGCGGCGTTTGTACCGCTGCATGCATTTTTTGCCGCACGCACAGATGCGCCTATGACCTCGTTTACACTGTAGCCCGTATTTGCAAGTTTGAGTGCATTTGCGCCGAAGGTGTTTGCATATACGATGTCGGCGCCGCTTTCTATATAGGAACGATGAATACTTTCAATAAGCTGCGGATTGGTAATCGAGAGAAGCTCCGGCACAGCGCCAGGAGTCAGCCCGTTTTTTTGCAGCATTGTGCCCATTGCGCCGTCAAGAATTGTGTATTTATCGGGATTAAATTTAAACATGCGGACACAGTCCTTTCGTAAAAATATCGTTTTGTAAATGTTATTTGGTGCCGGCAGGGTTAAAACCGCACCGTTTAAAGTCACATTTTTCACGCAGTACACAGTTTTCGCAGCCGGCAAGCTTTCCCTTTACAAAAGAAGGCGAAATACCGATTACGGCGGTTACCGATTTGCGCGGAGTCAGTATACTGCTCTGTGTGGCACAAAGACCGATTTTGCGCTCCGAGTCAAGAAGCCTCAGCAGAATATGCTGCTTTTCAATCGGGAAATCACCGTACCCGGGCGAAAAGCGGCTTGTCATGTATAAATTGCTGTGCGCGTATGTGTTGGCAAGCATTTTTGAAAAGTCATCGCATAATGTTTCAACTGCAGCAGTTGCGCATGCGTCAAGTATCACGGGCATAAGTGCGTCGGTTGCCTGTGCGGCGCGGATTTTTGCCTCAACGCCGCTGCCTGCTGTCACGGCAGTGAGCACCGCTCTGTCACAGCCGTGCAGATGTGTATATATGTCATTTCCTTCAAGCAGACGCACTGTTTCCAGCTCTTCAAGCGAAAATTCATCATAAACGGCACGCGGAGTTATGGCTGAAAGGACAATATCACAGGCTTGTCCGATTTTTGCATTAATTATTTCATCGGGCGAAGCAGGGCTGCGATAGCCAAGAAAGCGCATGACCTCATCTTTGTTTATAGTTTCGGGTTTTGGAAGTGTAAGCTTTTCCATATTTTTAAAAACCCCTCTTTATTATTATCTTCCGAGCGCGGTTCGTATACCGTCAAAAACCTTCAGTGCCACGGAAGGGTTGTTCATTGTGTAAAGATGTATGCCGCGGACGCCGCGCTTGAGCAAATCGTTAATCTGTTCAACGGCATACTGTATTCCGGCCTCAAACAGGGCATCGGCGTTATCGCTGTATTTGTTTATCATCTTTGTAAATTTCGGCGGAAGGCTTGCGCCGCTCAGAGCCACAGTGCGTTCAATCTGGCGCGAATTTACAATCGGCATTATGCCTGCCTGGACGGGAACCGTTACGCCGCGCTTTTGTGCTGTTTCGAGAAAACGCATAAACAAGTCGTTGTCAAAAAAGAGCTGTGTTATAAGGTGCGTCACACCCTCGCCGATTTTGTATTTCAGATTATCTATGTCGGTTTCAAGCGTTTTGTTTTCATAGTGCCCCTCGGGATAACATGCGCCGACTATGTTGAAAGTACCGTTTTTTCGTATTTCGCGCACAAGGTCGCTTGCGTGCTCAAAATCATGCACGCACGGGATATTGGGGTTTTTGTCGCCGCGCAGGGCAAGTATGTTTTGTATATCCGCCTCTTTGAGCTGATTTATGCGCTCTTTTACAAGTTGTTTTGAAGAGGCAACGCATGTCAGATGTGCAAGCGGCTCTATGCCGAGGCTGTGCTTTATATGTGAGGAAATTTCAATTGTTGACATATCGGCAGCGCTTGCTCCGGCGCCGTATGTAACGCTTATAAAATCGGGCGCAAGCTGCTTCAGCGCGTCAAGTGCGCTGTAGAGAGATTTTATGCCGCCGTCTTTTTTTGGCGGAAATACCTCCAGTGAAAACACACTTTTTTTGTTTTTAAAAAGTTCGTTTATATACATCGAAACGCTCACCTCATATAAAATTTCGTTATATTCATTATATATGCAGGCATTCGAAAAGTCAAACAAAAAGCGTCAAAGTGTGGTAAAAGAAAGATATAAAGCATGAAATGTGAAATTTATATATAATTTAAAGAAAAAATGCAATAAAAAGGCGCGCATTAAAAATGAAACATTTTGCTGCACGCCCTTGTAATATTCCTATTTGATTTTCGGATTAGTTGTATCTGTTGTCAATAATACGCTTCGATTTTTTCTCGCTGCGCGGCAACTCGCCGATATTCACAACATTTGCCTCAATTTTTATACCAATCCGTTTTTTGAACACATCTTCAACGGCTGCTGCTACATTTTCGGCACAGACGCCGCTTTTTTTCTCAACGGAAAGTTTCATATGGTCTTTGCCGTCAATATGGTTAATTTCAATCATGTATTCACTGCTTACACCGTCGATATCTTTTAAAACATCGTCAATCTGACCGGGGAAAATATTTACGCCCTTAACCTTAACCATATCGTCGGTACGGCCTACAATGCGGTCAATTCTCGGATATGGCGAGCCGCACGGACATTTTCCGGGGATAATGCGCGTTATATCGTGCGTGCGGTAACGGATAAGGGGGGCGCCCTGCTTTCTGAAAGTTGTTATAACAAGTTCGCCTGTTTCTCCCTCGGGCAGAACCTCGCCGGTCACACTGTCGATAATCTCAAAATACACATAGTCGCTCCAGTAATGCATGCCGCTGTGTTCATGGCAGTCTATCGCAATACCCGGACCGTAAATTTCGGTCAGACCGTATATGTCAAAAAGCTCTATGCCGAGTTCCGACGCGATACGTCCGCGCATCAAATCGCCCCAGCGCTCCGAGCCTATAATGCCCTTCTTCAGCTTGATTTTATAGCTTATGCCGCGTTTTTGAACCTCTTCTGCAATCAAAAGAGCATATGACGACGTTGCGCAAAATACTGTGCTTTCCAAATCCACCATCATTTTAAGCTGTTTATCCGTATTTCCGGGACCCATCGGAACAACCATTGCTCCAAGGCGCTCCGCGCCTGCCTGAAAGCCTATGCCGGCAGTCCACAAGCCGTAGCCGGGGGTGATTTGTATAACGTCCTCGTTTGTTATGCCGGCGGTTTCGTAGCAGCGTGCAAACATCTCCGCCCAATCGCTGACATCTTGTGCCGTGTAGGGAATAATTACGGGGCTGCCCGTTGTGCCCGAGGAGGAATGTATGCGCACAATGTTCTTTTTGTCGGTTGCGCAAAGTCCGAGAGGATATGCGTCGCGAAGCTCATCTTTTGTGGTAAAGGGTATTTTTGAAAAATCATCAATTTCCTTTACCGATGAGATATCGAAACCGTCGCGCTTGTATTTGTTCTGATAAAAAGCGCTTCCCTCGGAAACATACTTCAAAATGTTTTTACAGCTTTCAAAAGTTTTTGTATCCATAATAACTCTCCGTTCCGCAGCAGCAGACACATTCATAAAATAAAAAAACTCCGCAAAATGCAGAGATAAATTTTAAAATATAACGGTATATATGTACCGAAAGTGCATGGCCGATGTTTGGTGCATATATATTATTTGTGCTCCGCTCTGCTATACTAATCTGAACTCTGCTCTATATTTCTATATTTGTATTATATACGGATTTGCTGCGTTTGTCAACTGTTTATAAATAATTTTTTGTGATTTGCCTGTTCAATTGTCAATGATGGGTGGCACTTTTCTTAAAAAATAAAAACGCGCACTCTCCATTTTCTCTTGTCAAGGTGGAGCAGTGGAGGTTTTTGCAGAAAATACTACTGTCAACCTTGGCAAAGCACATATGATATAATAATCGCGCGGCGCAAGCAGTTTTCTGCTTTGCGCATACTTGCGCTACATCACTCCCAGGTATTTATCAAGTACCTCATTGGGAGTAAGAAAACCCAAGCATATCTTTCATAAATTTTTCAATCAAAGCATCCACTTCATTAAAAGTGTATTCTTTGGAATCGTCAAGCAATACATTCAGAAGGTCAACCCTAAATCTGTAACGCTTGCTTTTAAGAATTTTGGTTTTGGAAAAAGTAACCTTTTCTTCAACCATTTCAATTTTATTGGTATTTTCTTTAGCCAAACTAATCACCTTCCTTACTCTGGACAAATACAGTGCAAGTATCTTTCCAAAAAAGTTGTAAAGCCTTTTTATGTTTTACCATTTCATACACCTATAAGAAACAAAATCCTTTTCACCATACCCAATCAGATAAGAAATAAAGGAATCCAATCTTTGTTCAGGTGTCAAAGAACCTTCACCCAATGCAAAAGTTACATTGGTATCACCTTCCTGAATTGATTTTACTGCTGCTTCTAAATCAAACCCCACTAAACTATCAGGATTAACCGCTTTCTTTTCATAACAAAGATGAATTCAGTTCTGATTCATGCAGCACCAATTCCACCTTCAAGCAAAAAACCTTTTACGGAAGAAGAAATAAAAGCAGTTTGGGAATTAAGGAATGAACCTGATTTAGACACTGTTTTAATCCTGTTATATTCAGGGTTCAGAATAAGTGAACTGCTTTCCTTAGAAACAGAAAAGATAAACCTTGGGGATATTCCATATTTTCAAGGCGGGGTAAAAACAAAAGCTGGTAAGGATAGAATTGTTTCAATCCACCCTTTGATTTTGGATTTTGTTAAAGCAAGGGTTCAAGAAGGAAACAAGTATTTGATTTCTGTTAATGGGAAAAAGCTTTCTACAAGCCAATATTATATTATTTGGAATCAGTTCATGAAGAAGCTGAACCAGGAACACACACCCCACGAATGCAGACACACCTTCAGAAGTAGACTTGATTCAGCGGGGGCAAATAAGGTTTGTATTGATTTAATGATGGGGCATAAATCAACAGAAGTTGGGGAAAGGGTTTACACCCATAAAACCATTGAAGAACTTGCAAATGCTTTAGCGCTAGTAACGGATTAGTAACAGAAAAAGCCCCAAACCCTTGATTTATAAGGGTTTGGGGCAATTTTAGAAATGTTATATCATATTTGGAGTTCATTTTCTTATTTTTTTGTCACCCATCAATTGTATCACAACAAAATACATTTTTGAATTTTTACAAATTGTGCCGCACCTGCTATTCGTGATACAATCCGCGCAGCAGCCGTATTTCCGCGGCATATCCGTCGATGTCGTTCGGCGTTTCAAGGTTGAACGGCAAAGATTTAAGCTGCGGATGATTTATAATTTTCTCAAATGCGCCGATACCGATATGACCTTCGCCGATTTTTGCATGACGGTCCTTGCGGGCGCCGAGGGGGTTAAGGCTGTCATTTATGTGAATTGCCTTCAGGCGTTCTATGCCGATAATTTTATCAAAGTTCTCAAGTACGCCGTCGAGATTATTTACAAGGTCATAGCCGCCGTCATTTACATGGCATGTGTCAAAACATATGCCGACTTTATCTCTCAGATTTACACCGTCAATTATCGCGCGGAGCTGCTCAAATGACGAACCGATTTCGCTGCCTTTGCCCGCCATGGTTTCAAGCAGTACGACAGTGCGCTGATTTTCACTGAGTACGGCGTTTAACATGTCGCAAATATAGCTTATGCCGACCTGTACACCTTGTCCGACATGACTTCCCGGGTGAAAATTATATAGTGCGCCGTCTATATGCTCAAGATTTTTCAAGTCGTCAGCCATCATTGTTTTTGCAAGGTTTCTTATACCCTCGTCGGCGGAGCATGCGTTCATTGTGTACGGAGCATGTGCCACTATCGGGGCAAAATTGTTTGATTTCATAAGCCCGCAAAGCTTGTCCGCGTCCTCTGCGTCAAATTTCTTTGCGCTTGAACCGCGCGGATTGCGCGTGAAAAACTGGAAGGTATCGGCGCCGATTGAAAGCGCCTCTTTCCCCATATTATAATAACCTTTTGATGCCGAAAGATGGCAGCCTATATGAAGCATGACACAGCCTCCTTCTAATATAAGATTAATAGTGAAAACCACAGCTGCGGCTCAAAATTCTGCCGAAGCCGTCAGTTTTCTATGCAAATACCTTACATTATTATGTCGCACAAATCGTTTGAAAATGCAACAGGGTCCTCAACGGGCAGTCCCTCTATGAGCAGCGCGCTGTTATACAGTATGCCGGCATATTTTGCAAGCGCTTCTTTATCATTTTCATACAGCGATTTGAGTTTTTCAAAAATGGGGTGCGACACATTTATCTCAAGCACACGCTCGGCTTTAACTTTTTGGTCAGTCGGCATAGAGTTTAATACTTTTTCCATCTCAATCGACAAATCGCCTGCGCTTGATATGCATACGGGGTGCGACTTGAGGCGTGTGCTTGCTTTAACATCGGCAACCTTGCCCTCAAGCGTCTTTTTCAAAAATTCAAACAAATCCTTATTGCTCTGCTCGGTTTCGTTTTCGGTTTTGCTGTCAGCATCATTTTCTATGCCGAGGTCGCTGCTTGATACGGATTTAAACTCCTTGTCGTTATATTTTGCAAGGATTTTTACTGCAAATTCATCGACATCCTCTGTGAGATACAATATTTCATAGCCTGCGTCTTTTACAGCCTCGGTCTGGGGCAGACGGTCGATGCTTTCAATATTTTCGCCTGCGGCATAGTAGATATATTTTTGCTCCTCGCCCATACGCGAAACATATTCTTCGAGAGTAACGTTTTTCTTTTCATTTGATGAGTAGAACAACAGTAAATCCTTAAGAAAATCCTTTTCTGCGCCGAAGTTGTCATATACTCCGAATTTGAGCGGACGTGAAAATGCTTTGTAAAACTTTTCATAGTTTTCACGGTCATTTTTAAGCATGAGGACAAGCTCGCTTTTGATTTTCTTTTTTATGTTTGACGCAATCGCCTTAAGCTGCCTGTCGTGCTGCAAAACCTCACGCGATATGTTCAGCGACAAATCGGACGAATCGACAAGCCCTTTTACAAATCCAAAATAATCGGGAAGCAGGTCGGCACATTTATCCATTATCAGAACTCCGTTTGAATAGAGCTGCAAGCCCTTCTGAAAGTCCTTTGTGTAGTAATCGAAGGGGGCATGCGACGGGATATACATGAGAGCCGTGTAGCTTATTATGCCGTCAGCGCTTGTGTGTATCGTTTTGAGCGGAGCTTCAAAGTCGAAGAACTTTTCCCTATAGAAGTTATCATAGTCCTCCTGTTTAAGCTCTGATTTGCTCTTTTTCCAAATCGGAATCATGCTGTTGAGCGTTTCGTCCTCGGTATAGTCCTCATATTCGTTTTCTGTGCCCTCTTTAAGGCGCGATTTTTTAACAAGCATTTTTATCGGATACTTGATATAGTCGGAATATTTTTTGATGATTGAACGGATTTTATACTCGTCCAGAAACTCGTCATAGTTTTCATCGTCCGTGTTCGGCTTTATGCTGAGAGTAATCTGTGTACCCGGCTCATCTTTTGATGCACTCGTGATTTCATAGCCGTCAGCGCCGCGTGACTGCCACAGATATGCTTCATCGGAGCCGAACTTTCTGCTCAAAACGCTCACACAGTCTGCAACCATGAATGCGGCATAAAAGCCTACGCCGAACTGACCGATTATGTCAACATCATCCTTTAACTCGTTTTCGTTTTTAAATGCAAGAGAACCGCTTTTTGCGATTGTGCCGAGATTTTCTTCAAGCTCATCTCTGCTCATTCCTATGCCCGTATCGCTTATCGTCAGAAGGCGCTTTTCTTTATCGGCGGAAATCCGTATATAGAATTTGTCGCGCTCAAAGCTGATAGTGTCATCGGACAGCGACTTATAATAAAGCTTGTCGAGCGCATCGTTTGCATTTGAAACAAGCTCGCGCATAAAGATTTCTTTGTGCGTATAGATTGAATTAATCATCATGTCAAGCAAGCGCTTTGACTCGGATTTGAACTCTTTTACTGCCATAAAAACCAGTCCTTTCTCAGTGCTGATATAAAAACTTTGATTTATACATAAAATAAATAATGTTAGCACTCTACAGCCAAGAGTGCTAACATTATTTTAGCATAAATATATAATTTGTCAAGTATAGCAAAATTTGTTCAATATTTTTTAATAATTTTAAGCTATATCCTGTCAGCAATAAGACGCGCCATTTCGCTGCAGCCGACCGGTTTTTTGCCCTCCTGCATTATATCCGCGGTACGGTAACCGTCGTTTAAAACCGCAGATACGGCATTTTCGACCGCACATGCCTCCTCTTCGAGTCCAAATGAAATACGAAGCATCATTGCACTGCACAAAATTGTTGCAATCGGATTTGCGGTGTCTGTGCCGGCAATATCGGGCGCTGAGCCGTGAATCGGCTCATAAAGACCGAGTTTTCCGTCGGAGAGTGATGCTGACGGAAGCATGCCGATTGAACCGACGCATGCGCTTGCAAGGTCGGAAAGTATGTCTCCGAACATGTTTGATGTCAGAATTACATCAAATGAAGCAGGTCTTACCGCAAGCTGCATTGCCGCATTATCGACATACATATGCGAAAGCTCAATATCGGTGTAATCTTTTGCAAGTTCGCTTACAACGCTGCGCCACAGTTTTGATGACGCGAGAACATTTGCCTTGTCTACCGACACAACGCGCTTTTTGCGCAGGCGCGCTATATCAAACGCTCTTTTCGCGATACGCTCAATTTCGTATCTGCTGTAGCGTTCTACGTCAAACGCACTGTCGCCCGAGCTTTCGTGTTCGCCGAAATATATGCCGCCGGTAAGCTCGCGCACAACCATTATGTCGGCGCCTTTTATGACGTCGGGTTTAAGCGGCGATGCGTCTGACAGACACTCATGCAGCAGCGCCGGACGCAGATTTGCATAAAGCCCGAGCGCTTTGCGTATGCCGAGAAGCCCTTTTTCGGGACGCAGTTCCGGTGCAACCGAATCCCATTTCGGACCTCCGACAGCGCCGAGAAGGACACTGTCGCTGCTGCGGCATATTTCAACCGTTTCATCGGGCAGCGGCACGCCTGTTTCATCAATCGCCGCGCCGCCCATAAGCACATATCTGAAGTTAAACGACCGATTGTATTTTTTCGCTGTTTTTTCAAGCACGGCAACGGCGGAGTCTATAATTTCGGGACCTATTCCATCGCCGCGTATTACCGCAATATTAAAATTCATAAACAGGCTTCCTTTCCGTTGTGAAAATTTTTCTCATGAATTTTTTTCTTTAATGTATTTTGTAAGTCCGCCGCAGCTGATAATTTTTTGCATAAATTCGGGGAAAGGTACGGCGGTATAAGATTTGTTTTTAGTCAGATTTGTTATTTTTCCGGTGCCGAGGTCCACGCTGACAAGGTCGCCCTCACAGATATCATCTGCCGCCTCTTCACATTCCAAAATCGGCAGACCGATATTTATGGCGTTGCGGAAAAATATCCGCGCAAAGCTTTTTGCGATAACGCATGAAATGCCAGAAGCTTTTATGGCAATCGGCGCATGCTCGCGCGAGCTTCCGCAGCCGAAATTTGCACCGCCGACAATTATGTCGCCGGGCTTGATTTTTTTTGCAAAGTTTTTATCGATATCCTCCATGCAGTGCTGTGCAAGCTCGCTTGGGTCTGATGTGTTCAGATAACGTGCGGGGATTATTACGTCCGTATCGATATTGTCACCGTATTTTACGGCGCTGCCCTTAAAATTAATATCAGATAAGCTCATTATAATTCCTCCTTCATAACGTCGGACGGAGAAGCAATTTCTCCCATGACCGCACTTGCAGCGGCAACGGCGGGCGACGCAAGATAAATTTTGCTTGATGTGTGTCCCATACGGCCGATAAAGTTGCGGTTTGTTGTTGAAATGCAGACCTCATCTGCGGCGAGTACGCCCATATGGCCGCCCAGACACGGACCGCAGGTTGGTGTGCTTACAACACAGCCGGCATCGACAAATATTTTCAGCAAGCCTTCTTCCATTGCCTGAAGGTATATCTTCTGTGTGGCGGGAATTACTATTGCACGCACGCCCTTTGCAATATGTCTGCCTTCGAGTATTTTTGCCGCTATGCGCATATCGTCAATTCTGCCGTTGGTGCATGAACCGATTACCGCCTGGTCGATTTTTATGCCGCAAAGCTCATTTACGGTTTTTGTGTTTGACGGCAGATGCGGTGCGGCAACCGTCGGCTGTATGTCGTTTAAACGGATTGATATTGTCTTTTTATACACCGCATCGGGATCGGCGGTATATATTTTATACGGTTTCTGAGAATGTTCCTTTATATATGAAAGAGTTGTTTCGTCAACCTCAAAAATTCCGTTTTTTGCACCTGCCTCAATCGCCATGTTTGCAATCGTGAAACGTTCGTCCATGGAAAGTGTGCTCACACCGTCGCCGCAGAACTCAAGCGAGCTGTAGCGTGCGCCGTCAACACCGAGTATGCCGATAAGGTGGAGAATAATATCTTTGCCGCTTACCCATGGCGCCGTCCGTCCGTGCAGCTCGACTTTTATTGCGTCGGGAATCTTGAACCAACATTCGCCCGACGCCATGCCGACAGCCATGTCTGTTGAGCCTACGCCGGTCGAAAATGCGCCGAGAGCGCCGTATGTGCATGTGTGGGAATCTGCGCCGATTACAACATCGCCGCACACAACAAGACCGCGTTCGGGGAGGAGCGCATGCTCAATTCCCATGCAGCCCACGTCAAAAAAGTTTTCTATACCGAAATCCCCCGCAAAAGTACGCACGGTTTTGCACTGCTCGGCGGATTTTATGTCCTTGTTCGGAGTGAAATGATCCATCACAAGTGCAATTTTGGATTTGTCGTATACATCAGGACAGCCTATTTTTTTAAATTCACCGATTGCAACGGGCGAGGTTATATCATTGCCGAGCGCCAGGTCAAGCTTTGCGTTTATGAGCTGACCGGCGCTGACGCAATCAAGACCTGCCGCCGATGCAAGGATTTTCTGCGTCATTGTCATTGCCATTTTCATAACCACCTTGTAAATTAAATTATAACAATATTATTGTGTATTTTTATTTTAGCACACATATTTACATTTGTCTTGCTTTTTTGCATATCAAAACAGAAAACGTTAATAAATAATATAAGACAGTAAAAATTGTTTAAAAAATTTTTTGAAAGGCGTATATTTTATTTTGCGTCGGGTCATAATGATAGTGACCTCACAAAATACATTTTTTATCAGACAAAAAGGGATTACCCCCTTTAATCCCTTATGTCCCCCCCTTAACGAAAGAACCGCCGCACCCCCCAATCGACGGTTTTTTCATGTTTGTTTTTATTTGGTGTATGCTGCGGTATAAAAATAAAATTTAAAAAATTTTGAAAAAAGTGTTGACAAGGTGAAAAAAATGGTGTATACTTACCATTGTAAACAGCAAAGGCGCTGTGAGTTATATTCTCACAGTGCCTTTATTTATTTTATTAAGCGTAATTTAAAACGCGGCTGTTACACATGCTTTCGTATATGATTTAAGGGAGGTTTTTATTATGAGCAACATACCCGAGATGTTCGGCAGTTTGGTTTTTAACGACAAGGTAATGCGTGAGAGATTGCCGAAAGCGACCTATAAGGAATTGCAGAAAACTATCAACGAAGGAAAAAATCTTGACATTGACGTTGCAAATGTGGTTGCAAACGCAATGAAGGATTGGGCTGTTGAAAAAGGTGCGACACATTATACCCATTGGTTCCAGCCGATGACAGGTATAACCGCCGAGAAGCATGACAGTTTCATTTCGCCGAGCGGCAACGGTGAGATTATAATGGAGTTTTCGGGCAAAGAGCTCATTAAGGGCGAGCCTGACGCGTCATCGTTTCCTTCGGGCGGACTTCGTTCAACATTTGAGGCGAGAGGATATACAGCTTGGGATCCGACATCATATGCTTTCATCAAGGACGGCACGCTTTGCATACCGACAGCGTTTTGTTCATACGGCGGCGAGGTGCTCGATAAAAAGACTCCGCTGCTGCGCTCTATGGAAGCGATTGACAAGCAGGCAATCCGCATATTAAGGCTGTTCGGCAACACAACCTCAAAGCATGTTGTTACAACGGTAGGTCCCGAACAGGAATACTTCCTTGTTGACAGAGATATGTATAATAAGAGAAAAGACTTGATTTTTGCGGGCAGAACGCTTTTCGGTGCAAAGGCGCCGAAGGGACAGGAACTTGAGGACCATTATTTCGGCGCAATCAAGCCGCGTGTGGTTGCATATATGAAGGAGCTTGACGAGGAGCTTTGGAAGCTTGGCATACTTGCAAAAACAAAGCACAATGAGGTTGCACCGGCACAGCATGAGCTTGCACCTATATTTACAACAACAAATATTGCTACCGACCACAATCAGCTTACAATGGAAACAATGAAAAAGGTTGCGTTAAGACATAATCTTGTGTGCCTGCTTCATGAAAAACCGTTTGCAGGCGTAAACGGAAGCGGTAAGCATAATAACTGGTCAATTTCGACAGATGACGGCAAAAACCTGCTTGAGCCGGGCAAAAAGCCGTATGAGAACAAACAGTTTTTGCTGTTCCTGGCAGCAGTAATAAAGGCTGTTGACGAATATCAGGATTTACTTAGAATTTCGGTTGCAAATGCAGGAAACGACCACAGACTCGGTGCAAATGAGGCGCCTCCGGCGATTGTTTCAATGTTCTTGGGCGATGAGCTTCAGGGCATACTTGATGCGATAGAGAGCGGAGCTGTGTATGACAAGTCGGAGAAAATGGTTATGGAAACGGGCGTAAACTCGCTGCCGAATTTCGTTAAAGATACAACCGACAGAAACCGTACATCGCCGTTTGCGTTTACGGGCAATAAGTTTGAGTTCCGTATGCTCGGTTCGTCATCGTCTATTGCGTGCACAAACATCATGCTTAACACAATGGTTGCGGAGGAGCTTGATGAATTTGCAAATATTCTTGACGGTGCGGCTGATTTTGATAAGGCGGTTACAGATATTATCAAAAAGACGCTTAAAGAGCACAAGAAAATCATATTTAATGGCAACAACTATTCGGACGAATGGGTTGCGGAGGCGGAAAAACGCGGACTGCTTAACCTGAAAACAACGCCCGATGCGCTGAAACTGTATGTTTCGGATAAAAATATTAATCTGTTCACAAAGCATGGCATATATACCGAGGCTGAAATCCGTTCAAGATATGAGATTTTGCTTGATAATTACAGCAAAGTGCTGCACATTGAGGCTCTGACGATGATAGATATGGCAAGAAAAGAAATCCTGCCGGCATCTGTTTCATATGTGAAGGAACTGACAGACACTGCGGCAGCGAAAAAGTCAATTCTGGCATCGGTCAGCTGTGAGGCTGAGGAAGCTCTTGTTACAAAGCTTTCGGCGCTCAATGCAAGCCTTTATAAAAAGACAGACGCACTTGAAAGCGTATTGCTCGGCGTAAAGGATTATAGCGATGTAAGCGAGATTGCGTTCTATTATAAGGACAATGTGCTTACGGCAATGCAAGAGCTGCGTGCGGTTGCCGACGAGATTGAAACGCTTGTCGGCGAGAAGTATTGGCCGTATCCGACATACGGAGAGCTGCTCTTCGGTGTTCAGTAATATAAAAAACGGTTTAAGTAAATAAAAAAAATTAATGCACAACGGCGTGTATTTCCGATACCCCTCAAAAGTATCGGAGATACACGCTTTTTTTATAATTTTTTAAGAAAATAAATGAAGAAGGATGTGTTTGCTATGACTGAATCAACAATTTTTGAAATGGTATCGGGCGAAGTGTTTGGCGTCTGGTTTCTGATAGGCGCTGCGCTTGTGTTCTGGATGCAGGCGGGCTTTGCGATGGTGGAAACAGGTTTTACAAGAGCAAAGAATGCAGGCAACATTATTATGAAGAACCTGATGGACTTCTGTATAGGTACGGTTGTGTTTATTCTGATAGGCTTTGGTTTGCTGCTCGGCGAGGACCTTGTGGGACTTATCGGAAAACCGGGCTTTGACATTTTCACAAATTACGCAAATTTTGACTGGTCAAGTTTCGTGTTTAACCTCGTATTCTGTGCAACCGCGGCAACGATTGTTTCCGGTGCCATGGCAGAGAGAACAAAGTTTTTGTCATACTGTATATATTCGGCTGTAATTTCGGCTTTGATTTATCCGATTGAGGCACACTGGATTTGGGGCGGCGGCTGGCTTGCACAGATGGGCTTCCATGATTTCGCAGGTTCGTGCGCAATACATATGGTAGGCGGTATTTCGGCGCTGATTGGTGCAAAAATGCTTGGACCGCGTATCGGAAAGTTTAACAGGGACAAATCGGGCAAGGTTACAAAAGTAAACGCATTTCCGGGTCATAACCTCACTGTAGGCGCACTCGGCGTATTCATTCTCTGGCTCGGCTGGTACGGCTTCAACGGCGCTGCCGCAACATCAATTGACCAGCTCGGCTCGATATTTGTAACAACAACAGTAGCGCCTGCCGTTGCAACATGCTCATGTATGATATTCACATGGATAAAATACGGTAAGCCCGACGTTTCGATGTGTCTTAATGCTTCTCTGGCAGGTTTGGTAGGCGTTACGGCAGGCTGCGATGTTACAGACGTTCTCGGTGCAACGATTATCGGCGCTGTATCCGGCGTACTTGTAGTGTTCGGCGTATGGCTTCTTGACCACAAGTGGCACATAGATGACCCTGTCGGAGCTGTTGCGGTACATGCTTTAAACGGAATCTGGGGTACGCTTGCGGTAGGCTTGTTTGCAACAACATCGGCTCCCGAAAGCACTTTGACGGGCCTTTTCTACGGCGGCGGATTTGAACTTCTGGGCATGCAGCTGCTCGGTATAGCAGCGGTGCTTGCGTGGACTGCGGTAACGATTACAATTACATTCCTCGTTATCAGAGCCACGGTCGGACTTCGTGTTACGAAGGAGGAAGAAATTGAAGGTCTTGATATTACGGAGCATGGCTTGGTAAGCAGTTATGCAGACTTTATGCCCATGTCGCCGTACGGCGCCGGAATGGCTGCACAGGTAACGGCAAGCTCGCCTGTTTCTATAGATGAGGCAGTGCCGGTAGAGCTTGCGTCCGCACCGAAGGGAACTGCAACCGCATCTGATGTCAAGTTTACAAAAGTCGCCATTGTTGCAAAGCAGAGTATGTTTGACTCGCTGAAAAATGCGATGAATGATATCGGTGTAACAGGCATGACGGTAACAAATGTTCTCGGCTGCGGTGTGCAGAAGGGTGCGCCCGAATATTACAGAGGCGTTGAGGTTGATATGCACCTGCTTCCGAAAATCAAAGTTGAGATTGTTGTGTGCAAAGTGCCCGTAAGCACGGTTATTGAAGCGGCGAAGAAGGCTCTTTACACAGGACATATCGGCGACGGCAAGATATTCGTATATAACGTTGAGGATGTTGTAAAAATCCGTACGGGCGAAAGCGGATACGATGCATTGCAGGACGATTGATACCGGTGCGTATATAACGAAAAAACAACGGACACAAAATAAAAAAGCGCGGAAATTAAAATTTTCCGTGCTTTTTTGCTTTGACTTTTGAAATTCGTTGTAGTATAATATATACATAAGCGGAGAAAAATAACAGTGCGAAACACTATTAAAAGCACAAATGAAAATACAATTGCGGAAAGGCGGCGTTTTGCAGAGCTGTTTATTTCGGCTTTATGCTTGGAGGGGGATATAAAGTGAGTTACAAAATAGGGGACAGAGTTTTGTATCCGATGCACGGCGCCGGTGTTATTGAGGCTATAGAAGAAAAGAAGATACTCGGCGAAACACATGCATATTATGTGATGCGTTTGCCTGCCGGCGATATGAAGGTTATGATACCGATGCAGCATGTTGATGAAATCGGAGTGCGCGATATCATAAGCCGCGATGAGGCAGCCGATGTAATCGCCCATTTCGGCATGCATATGAACGGTGACGATTCAAACTGGAACAAGCGTTTCCGCGATAATATGGCAAAGCTGAAGAGCGGCGATATAAAAGAGGTTCTCGGAGTGGTAAAAAACCTGATGTGCCGCGATAAGAAAAAAGGCTTGTCTACGGGAGAGCGCAAAATGCTCTCAAATGCAAAGCAGATTTTGATAAGCGAGCTTGTGCTTACAGATGTCGCGGGCGTTGATGAAATTGAGAAACGGCTTGAGGCTGCTGTTGCAGATGAGCTGAAAGCTGTGTGAGGCGGCAGACGGAACTAAACCCAAATCGGGACTTTGCAAAAATGCATAAGTTCCGTTTTTTTGTGCATATATTTTTGTGCATACAGAGGCAGACAGAAGGACAAAAACGGCGGAAAATGCCATATAAAGCCGATAAGTTGACAAAATAGAAAGGTAATGATTGACAGAGATGTTCTTTTGTTATACAATAAATATGTTATGGGTATAAAAATATGCGCGCACAGGAAAATTTCATGCAAATATGCGCGCAAACAGAATGCGGAGGAAATTAGAAATGAAGCTTCTTACACCGGACAGATATGAGGAATATGAAAATTTTGTATGGAATAATAAAAAGGGACATTTTTTGCAGTCGCTCAGATGGGCGAAGGTTAAGGATATGTGGAAAAATGAGGTTATAATTGCGGAGGACGAGAACGGAAAAATAAAAGGTTCGATGTCGCTGCTTATAAGAAAAATCCCGTTTTTCCCGCTTACGATAATGTATTCGGCACGCGGACCCGTCTGCGATATATATGACGAGGCTACAATAAAGGAGCTTATCGACGGTGCAAAGGAGCTTGCAAAAAAGCATAAGAGCTATGTGCTCAAAATTGACCCCGATGTACCGGCGGATGATGAAAAATTCTGCTCGATGATGTCAAAGCTTGGGTTCAGATTTAACAAATCGAAAAACTTTGAGGGCGTACAGCCGCGCTTTGTGTTCCGCAAAACGATGACCGGCATGAGCGAGGACGAGGTTCTGGCAAGCTTTGAGAGCAAAACGCGCTATAATGTGCGCGTTGCTATACGAAAAGGCGTAACCTGCCGCATAGGCACAAAAGAGGATTTGCCGGCATTTTGCAAAATTATGATGGATACGGGCGTGCGTGACGGTTTTATTCCGCGTTCGCTTGAATATTTTGAAAAAATGTATGACGAGATGGGCGATTATCTGCGCCTGTATCTGATATATCACGGCGACAAGCTGCTTTCGGGAGCTGTTGCGATACTTTACGGAAACAAGGTATGGTATTTGTACGGCGCAAGCAGCAATGAGGACAGGAACCTCATGCCGAACTATCTCATGCAGTGGGAAATGATGAAGTGGGCGGTTGAGAATAAATGTGACATATATGACTTCCGCGGAGTTTCGGGCGACCTCAACAAGGGTCAGCCGCTGTACGGGCTGTATCGTTTCAAAAAGGGTTTCACGGGCGATTTTGTGGAGTTTGTCGGTGCGCTCGATTATGTATTTAATCCGTTTATGTACTTCTTTATAGAGAAGGGCGAGCGCACATACCGCGAGCTGCGCCGCAGAATGTTCCTCAGAAAGAATAAAGATTTATTACCCGATAAGGTGCGTGAAACTGCAAATGAAAAAGCTTGTTGTACAAAAGAAACAACTGACGCAGAACATTAAGAAAATACTTGAGCATGCGCGTCTGAACGGCTCGGAGGTTATTGCCATGCTGAAGGGCAACGGCTATGGCCTCGGCATATGCAAATTTGCGCGCCTGCTTCTGCAAAACGGTGTAAAAATGCTTGCCGTGAGCGAGTTTTGTGAGGCAAAAGAGCTTCGCGAAAACGGAATTGGGGCAGAAATTATCCTTCTGTCGCCCATGTGTGATTTGAATGAGGCAGCAGAGGCGGTAAAATTGGGGATTGTGTGTGCTGTCGGCAGCGAGGAGTCGGCGCTGGTGCTGAATATTGCTGCGGCACAGCAGAATATGCGTGCACGTGCACATGTGTGCCTTGACACGGGGTTCGGACGTTTCGGGTTCCTTGCGGACGATATTGACGGTATTGATGAGGCACTCGGGCGCATGAGAGATGTTGATATAGAAGGCATATTTTCGCATTTGTCAAATTCGTTCGGCGAGGAAAAATATTCGCGCATGCAGTTTGACGCGTTTAATGAGGCTGTTATGAGGCTGAATGAGCGCGGATATTCGTTTAAAATAAAGCACATATGCAATTCATGCGCGTTTATGCGCTTTCCCGACATGGGGCTTGACGCGGTGCGTGTCGGTTCGGCGTTTCTGGGCAGACTGCCCGTAAAAAATACGCTCAAGCTTGACAGAATTGCTTATCTTGAGAGCTGCATATGCGAGATGAAAACGCTGCCGAAGGGACATAATATCGGGTATGCGAACACATATGAAACAAAGCGTGAAACGAAAATTGCAGTAATTCCCGTCGGCTATAAGGACGGGTTCGGTATTCAGAAAAGCAATGACGCATTTCGTTTCAAAGATATACTGCGCTATATATATGCAGACGTAAAGCTGCTGTTCGGAAAAAATACGACATATGTTACCGTCGGGGATAAAAAATGTCCTTTGCTCGGACGCGTAAGCATGTTTAATATAATTGCCGATATCACGGGAACCGACGCACAGGTCGGCGACGCGGTGCGGCTTGAGTGCAATCCGATACTTATTGACAGCTCAATAGAAAGAGAATATCTGTAAAATCCGGCTTAAAACCCGGAAAATGAAGGAGAATGTTAATGTTTGATAAGCTGGCGTTTATCGAAGAAAAATATGAAGATTTGAGTAAAAAAATAAGCGATCCGCAGATTATTGCGGACAACGAAACATGGAGCAAATACTGCAAGGAACATTCGGACATAACGCCGATTGTGGAAAAATACCGTGAATATAAAGCTGCCATGGAAACTGTTTCCGATGCTGAGGAGATGCTGAAAGACAACAATGACAAGGAATTTGAGGAGATGCTCCGTTCCGAGCTTTCCGAGGCACAGGAGAAGATAGCACTTTGTGAGCAGGAGCTTAAAATACTTTTGCTGCCGAAGGACCCGAATGACGATAAAAACGTTATCATAGAAATCCGCGGCGGTGCCGGCGGAGATGAGGCGGCGCTGTTTGCGGCAGATTTGATGCGTATGTACAGCATGTATGCCGAGGCGAAGAACTGGAAAATTGACATAATGAACACAAATGAAACCGATATCGGCGGCTATAAAGAAATTTCGTTTATGCTTGTCGGGCAGGGAGCATACAGCCGCCTGAAGTTTGAAAGCGGAGTGCACAGGGTTCAGCGTGTGCCGTCAACAGAGTCAAGCGGACGCATACACACTTCAACCGTTACGGTTGCGGTGCTTCCGGAGGTTGAGGACGTTGAGGTTGAAATTAATCAGAATGATTTGAGAATTGATGTGTTCCGCGCCGGCGGTCCGGGCGGTCAGTGTGTAAACACGACGGACTCTGCCGTCAGGATAACGCATTTGCCAACAGGGCTTGTTGTGTCGTGTCAGGACGAAAAATCACAGCATAAAAATAAGGATAAGGCAATGAAAATTCTGCGTTCGCGCTTATATGACCTCATAAGCTCTCAGCAGCATGAGGAAATTGCGCAGAACAGAAAGAGCCAGGTCGGTACGGGGGACAGAAGCGAGAGAATCAGAACATATAATTTTCCTCAGGGACGTGTCACCGACCACAGAATAGGACTCACGCTGCACAAGCTTGAGGCTGTGCTTAACGGCGATTTGGACGAATTGATTGATGCGCTGATTACTGCGGATCAGAGTGAAAAGCTGAAAGCAAACGGCGGAGAATAAGCAAGTATGTGAACGGAAATAGTATAGAAATTAAAAAGGTGCGTTTGAAAAAACGCACCTATTATATTGTAAGTTTGAGTTATGAAAGCGGATTTCCCGAGGCATCCGTGCGCACATTTCCGGCGAGAATAAGTATTCCGTCTATGATGGGCCATATCACACCTGTGCCGCCGGTGATAAATGTGAACACAAGCTGCAATATTGCGATGGTGTTATAGCCGAGATAAAAGCGGCCCGCACCTATAAATCCGAGAAATATCTGCATAAGACCGGCAGCTATGCGCGACTTTGCGTGTGAAAACTCGAAGTCGGGCTTTACATGCTTAACCTCATATGCCGATTCGTCATACGGATTATTTCCGCACTGGCTGCATTTTGTTGAATTGTCGGGAATTTCAGCGCCGCAGGATTTGCAGAACACAACACATACCTCCAAAACGATTATTGATTTTCCGATATATTAAGTATATACGATATTTGCGAAAAAACAATAAAAAGAGCTGTTTTGGAGATTAAAATTTACAATTTATTAAAAAATAGCGGAGTATGTATCAGCTTATAAATATTTTTGCACACACAAGCATAAGAAATCCCGGTATTCCGAGAAGTCCGCATACCACGGCGGAATAGAGGTTTACGCCGAGGCTCATGCCGAACAGACTTCCCGCATAGTTAAACAGCACAAGGCAAAGCGAGCCTATGACGCTGTTTGCCGCAGCCTTTAATATAAATTTTACGGGCTTTGTGAAGAACCATACAAGAAGATACAGTACGGCAAAGCCTAAAATAAAAAGCGCGATTGTGTTCATGTTTACATTCGTATAAATCTCCCCCTTTTTGCGGTGCGCGCTGTGTCTGCGCATTGTGAAACGGTGCTGTGTTTTAATTTTTGGTACTGTGCTTTAGTTTTTTTAGAAGGTAGCTGTATTTTGCCTGTGCGGCTTTTATCTGATAGGCATATGCGTCTACCAGAAGCGGGTCGGTGGCATATGAAAAGTTCTCATTTGCCATGTCGAGTTCAAATTTTGCATGTGCTATACTTTGCATGAGCTCGCTGCTTTCTCGTTCATATGATTTTTTTTGCGCTGATGTGCTTTGAAAAATAAACATATTTTCCCTTTCTGCCCTTATTTGTCGGAGGTTGATTTTTGCGCCGCACTTGGGCAATACGCCGCGTTGTTTTTTGATATTAAATGCTACTATTAATTATAGTCGGATATATGGATAAATATTCCGAAAAAAGAAAAAAGCAGAAAAAATTAACGCAAAAACCGCAGTTATATTAGGGTTGCGGCGGATTTAACCGCGTATGGAAAAAAATACGGGCGAAATAACTGGAAAAATTTGCAAAAATTTCCAAAAAAGCATTGATTTTTAGATTTATATGTGATATATTATGTTTACAGGAAAAAATTTACATTTAGGAGAGTGGGGCTATAATGGAGAAAAATATATCCGTTTTGCTGGCAGACGACAGTGAGGAATTTGTAAAAACAGTGAAGGATTATCTGGATTCACAGGAGGGGATTACGGTATCGGGTGTGGCACATGACGGACGCGAGGCGTTTGAAATGATAAAAGAAACAAAGCCCGATGTGGCACTGATTGATATGGTTATGCCGCTTGTGGACGGATTGGGTGTTTTAAAGAAGATAAAAAATACAAATCTGGAGAAAGAACCGGTTTGTATGATGTTCTCGGGAGTCGGTCAGGGCAGAATGACACAGATGGCAATGGAGCTTGGTGCACAGTATTTTATTTTAAAGCCGTTTGAGCTTGATTCGCTTGCCGAAAGAATACGTGAGTTCGGCAACGGGGGAGAAGTCGGCGAGGCATGTGCAAATTCCTCGGAAAACAGTGACAAGGGCGCTGACAGCGCAAAATGCTACAGTGAGGATGAGCTGGAAATGGCGGTTACGGGTATAATTCATGAAATCGGAATACCTGCCCATGTAAAGGGATATCCGCTTATAAGAAGTGCAATACTTATGGCGATAAACGATATGGAAATTATAAACCACATAACAAAACAGCTTTATCCCGATTTGGCGAAAATGTATAAGACAACACCGAGCCGTGTTGAGCGCGCAATAAGACATGCAATTGAGCTTGCATGGGACAGGGGAAACAGAGAGGTTATGGAGACGATGTTCGGCTATACGATTTCGCCGGATAAAGGAAAGCCGACAAACAGCGAATTTATCGCGATGATTGCCGATAATATGAGGCTGAGAATAAAGAGATAAATTGAAAAAGCAAAAACAATATAACATAAGCGGAAAGTCATCATCGTGTGATTTTCCGCTTTATTATTTGTAATATAAAAACGATTATTATGCATACTGTAAACGAAACCAGTGAAAAAAGGAATATATACAGTGAAAACATGAAACAGATATGTACAGTGTTTTCATTTGCGCCCATCATTGTTATGCCGAAATACCCTGTAAGCAGCAGAAAAATAAGCATTACAGAGGCAAAAATGCCGGACAGCATAATGCATTTCTGCCGGAAACGCCGGGCTGATTTTTGTTTTGCAAGAAAATGCAGACATTGGCGTTTTTTGCTGCATTTGCTGCATGAGGTATAATTGCTTGAAATACCTGTTATTTCCGTATATTTTTTATGTATCATATGTATAAACCCTCCGATTAATCAGGCATAAGTGTGTGTTCGGTAACCGCTATTGTAAATATTATAATGCAACAGCGAAGGCGGCAAAAAGTCGCCGAAGAATTGCTTTTCAATATTTACATCAATTACAAACACGCAGGTGTTTGGTAACCGCTATTGTAAATATTATAACATGCAAAGCATATATTTGCAACTATTATTTAACTATAAAATTAAATATAAATTTGATTATATAATTAATTTATAAAATAATGTAAGATTATAATGTGTGAGAGTTTAATATATACGGCTGCAAGGAGGAGTTGATACAGGCATGGACTTTATAATAAAAAAACCCACAAGCTCAAACAGGACGATACGTATGCCGGATACGCTTATTGAAAAAATAACCGAGATTGCCTGCGAAAAGGATATATCGTTTAATCAGGTTGTTGTTCAGTGCTGTGAGTATGCGATTGAAAATCTGCCGAAGGAGAAAGATGAAAAATAATTCGGAAGCAAAAAACCTGTCGGATATCCGACAGGTTTTTTAGGCGTTTTAAGAAGTAAATTGCTATTGTGTTCAAATTAGCATCATTTGGCGGAGAGAGAGGGATTCGAACCCTCGGAACGCTATTAACGCTCACACGATTTCCAATCGTGCGCCTTAGACCGACTCAGCCATCTCTCCGTATAAATATGCGATTATAAACAACGCTTATTATTTTAACACAACAAATATTATTTTGTCAATAAAAAATTGATTTATGTGCAAAAATGTGTGATGAAACGCTGTGTTAAAATTGCCCTGTGCAATTTCTTCCGTTGTTATAAGCCCTATAGGATTGAAACAGTGGGGTTGAAATTACTTGACAGTAATTTCTTCCATTGGTATAATAAAAGTATAAAAACAGTTATTTTTGAAGGAGCGACCTTTTTTGAAAAAAATTATAAGTGTATTTTTATCTATATGCATAATATTTTCGGTAATTACGGTATATGCAAATGAAAACACTGATGCGGCAATCAGCGACACGGTTTCATATCTGATTAATTTGCAGCCGAATCCGAGTGTAGGCTCAATCGGGGGCGAGTGGCTCGTTATAGGTATTGCGCGCAGCGGAGAAGAAGCGCCGCAGGGGTATTTTGAGCGTTATTATGACAATGTGTGCAGATATGTCAGTGAAAAAAACGGTATTTTGCACGAAAAAAAGTATACGGAATATTCGCGGCTGATAATTGCGCTGACGGCTATCGGGAAAAATCCCGCCGATGTATGCGGATTTAATCTGCTGACAGCGCTCGGAGATTATGAAAAAGTCGTATGGCAAGGGCTGAACGGACCGATTTTCGCGCTTATTGCGCTTGACAGCAGAAATTATGAAATGCCTGTGTGTGCCGACGGCAAGCTTGCGGCGACACGGCAGATGTATGTGGATTGCATATTATCGCGGCAGGGAGATGACGGCGGCTTTGCGCTTGCGGACGGCGGAGCCTCAGATGTGGATATAACGGCGATGGCGCTTCAGGCGCTCTCTCGTTATACTAACGATGAAAAAACGAAAAATGCGGTCAGCCGCGCGCTGGAATTTTTGAGCAGTGTGCAGAATGACAGGGGCGGATTTTCGAGCGGCGGAAGTGAGAATGCGGAAAGCTGCGCACAGGTACTCACAGCACTTTCGGCTCTGGGCATACCGGCAGATGACAGCCGTTTTGTGAAAAACGGAAAAACCGTGCTTGATGCACTGATGTCATTTTATTCGCCCAAGAACGGCTTTATGCACACAAAAGACAACAGCGGTGTGAGTGCGATGTCGTCGGAACAGGGGTTATATGCTCTGGCGGCATACAGGCGCATGGTGCGCGGTGAAAACAGCCTGTATAGCATGACGGACGTATCGGTACAGCAGGGCGGCGGCGAAAGCTTTGGGCTGTCGGGAAAAGACGAGCGGATTAAGCATGTCGGCATTGTGCATGAGAACAAAACGTTTTCGGACATATCGGAAAATGTGTACAGGAAGGAAATAGAGGAACTTGCAAAGAGAAACGTGGTCAGCGGAAAAGGGCAGGATATGTTTGTGCCCGATGATACGATGACGCGAGCCGAATTTGCGGCGATAACGGTAAACGCGCTCGGACTTGACACGGATTTTGAAAAAATATTTGAAGATGTCGGGCAGGAGGCATGGTACGGCTCATATATTGCGGCGGCATACAGAGCAGGGATTGTAAACGGTGTATCGGATACGCTTTTTGAGCCGGAAAAGACTATTACGCGCATGGAGGCGTCGGCGATGGTTGCACGTGCGGCGGCGTTTTGCGGCATGAATACGGAAATCGGTGAATTGGCGGCGCGCGATGTGCTTGCTGTGTTTGATGATGCATATGACATCAGCGCATGGGCAGTCGGACCGTTTGCTTTCTGTATTATAAACGGCATGATACCTGATGACGAGATGACGGCAGAGCCTGCGCGTTTTGTGACAAGGTGCGAAATTGCACACATGGTTTATACGCTGATGGACAGGGCAAAGCTGTTATAGCATATGGGAGTGGGCTTGCATGATGAAACATAAGAATAAAATAATTGTGGTGGCAGTTACACTGATATTGCTTGCGGCGGCATTTTGGTTTGGCGGAAATGCTCCCGGGACAGGCGGCACGGCAGATATGGGTACGGCGGAAAATGCCGGCAGTGCGGCAAGTACGCAGAGCAGTGACGCTGCGGTTCTGCCTATGCCTGAGGGAGAAAGACCGGTAGTTGACGGGGAAGCGGAGGAGGTGCCGAACGAAACCGCCGAGCCGGAAAAAGACGGGCAAAGCTCTGAGGCGAAGGATACACATGATAATACGGCAGTTTCGGAAAGCAATGAACAGCAGAACAATGACGGCGGACAAAACACACCGCCGACGGATAAAAAGCCGTCATGCACGATTTCGGTAAGCTGCAAAACAATACTTGACAATATGCAGTATCTGGCGGAGAATAAACATTCTCTCGTACCGCCCGACGGCGTGATACTTTCGCCCGTTACAGCGGAGTTTACTGACGGCGAGAGTGTATTTAACGTACTTTCGCGCGAGCTGAAACGCAGAAAGATACATCTGGAGTTTTCATATACGCCGATATACAGCAGTGTGTATATTGAGGGCATAAACAATCTGTATGAATTTGACTGCGGCGAATTATCGGGCTGGATGTATTCGGTCAACGGCGTATTTCCGAATTACGGCTGTTCGCAGTATAAACTGAGGGACGGCGACAGAGTTGAATGGGTGTATACATGCGACCTCGGGCGCGATGTCGGCGGAGGGGATGCGGCATATAAGCCAAAAGAGGAGCAGCAGTGATGAATGGGTTTAAAAGCTATCACCCGTCGGTTAATTTTATATTTTTTGCGTCTGTAATCGCGTTTTCGATGATTTTGATGCACCCTGTATGCTTATGCATATCGTTTGCGTCGGGTTTTGCGTATTCTGTTATGCTTAACGGCAAAAATGCGGTAAAGTTTAACCTGACGGTTCTTGTGCCGATGATGCTTGCGGCGGCGCTTATAAATGTCATGTTTAACCATGAGGGCGCAACAATACTGGCATATCTTCCGGACGAAAATCCGCTCACGCTCGAATCGGTCTTTTACGGTCTTGCGGGTGCGGCGGTTCTTGTTGCGGTCATATGCTGGTTTTCATGTTTTAACGCTGTTATGACAAGCGATAAGATTATATATTTATTCGGCAGGATTGCGCCGTCGCTGTCGCTTATACTTTCTATGACACTGCGCTTTGTGCCGCGGTTTAAATCACAGATGAAAAAAATTTTAGGGTCGCAGCGATGCATAGGGCGCGATGTGACAAACGGGAGCATAATTGCGCGCGCAAAGCACGGGATAACAATTTTGTCAATTATGATTACATGGGCGCTGGAAAATGCCGTAGAAACCGCAGACAGCATGAAAAGCCGAGGTTACGGTCTTTCGGGCAGAAGCGCCTTTTCAAATTTCAAGCTTACGGGACGCGATATTGGGCTGATTATTTTTATATGCGCGGCTGATGTCTTAATGGCTGCCGCATGTATGTACGGAACCGCCGGCTTCAGCTATTTTCCGGTTACGGACGGGCTGAATATGAGCGTATACGGTATAGGAGCGGCTGCCGCGTATGCGGCATTGTGTGTATTGCCGGCGGTTATTGAGGTGCGGGAGGTTTGCAGATGGGGGAAATAAGGACGGAAGATAAAATACTTAAAATACAAAAATTTACATTCACATACCCCATGAGCAAAATGCCTGCGCTTGAAAATGTATCATTTTCGGCAGACAGGGGCGAGTTTGTGACGCTGTGCGGCAAATCGGGCTGCGGCAAATCGACGCTTCTGCGCTGCATAAAGCCATCGCTTGCGCCTCATGGGGAAAAATCGGGTACGATTTATTTTGACGGGCGCGATACAGGCTCACTCGACCTGAGGGCTCAGAGCGAAAAAATCGGATTTGTCATGCAAAGCCCCGACAATCAGATTGTTACGGATAAGGTGTGGCATGAGCTGGCATTCGGGCTTGAAAGCCTTGGGTGTAATGCGGAGCAAATACGTGCAAGAGTGGCTGAAATGGCATCATTTTTCGGCATACAGACATGGTTTCACAAAAAGACGGAGGAGCTGTCGGGCGGACAGAAGCAAATTTTAAATCTTGCATCTGTTATGGTAATGCAGCCGTCGCTTCTGATACTTGATGAACCCACGAGCCAGCTTGACTCGATTGCGGCAGAGGAGTTTCTGTCGGCTCTCGTGAAGGTCAACCGCGAGCTGGGCGTAAGCGTGATACTTACGGAGCACAGGCTTGAGGAGGCTCTGGCGGTTACGGACAGGGTTGTTGTTCTCGATGAAGGAAAAATTATCGCCGATGGCAGTGTGAGAGAGACCGGCGATATATTAAGACATCGGCGCCATGAAATGTTTTCGGCGTTTCCGACGGCGATGCGCGTATATGCCGGAGCAGAAAGCTGCTTGCCGTGTCCCGTAACTGTGCGCGAGGGCAGAGCATGGCTCAAAGAAACGGCTGCACGCACGGGAGTCGACATGCAGCGTGTTGCGCACGGTGTAAAAAATGAAAATAAAGGCGAAACGGCGGCGGAGCTTGACGGGGTATGGTTTCGGTACAAAAAAGATTTGCCCGATGTGCTGCGCGGAGTTTCGGTTAAAATGTATACAGGCGAGATTTTTGCGGTTGTCGGCGGAAACGGAGCCGGAAAATCGACAATGCTGTCAGCGTTAAGCACGGCAATAAAGCCGCAGAGGGGAAGTGTCCGTCTGTTCGGCAGGTGTGCCGAACAGACGGAGAAGAAATTTGACGGACTTCTCGGCGTGCTGCCCCAAAATCCGCAGACGCTTTTTGTAAAGAAAACCGTGGAGCTTGATTTATATGAGATGCTTTCGGAAAAGGATATATCAAAAGAAGAAAAAGCTGATATGGTTGAAGAGGCGCTTTATAAATGCGAGCTTACACAGCTTCGCGGCAGGCACCCGTATGATTTGTCGGGCGGTGAGGCACAGCGTGCCGCACTTGCAAAAATATTGCTTTTGAAGCCTCGGATTTTGCTGCTTGATGAGCCGACAAAAGGGCTTGACACACATTTTAAGAAAAAGCTGGCGCGTATATTATACAAACTGAAAGAAGAAGGAACTGCAATCGTAATGGTGTCGCACGATATAGAGTTTTGTGCGCGGTATGCCGACCGCTGCGCGATGTTTTTTGACGGCGGAATTGTCGGAATGGGTGAGGCGCGTGAGTTTTTTTCGGGCAAAAGCTTTTATACCACGGCTGCAAACCGCATGGCGCGCGGAATTGTTGACGGCGCTGTGCTTGATGAGGATATAATTGCGGCTTTGGGAGGCGATATCGGTCGGGGCATGTATGACGATGGAGAGGATTTTGGTTCATCGGATTTTAAACGGACGGATAAAGACGGCAGTGTGCCCGATAAAAAAAGAAACGCCTATAGAGCCGAATGTGCGGACAATCAAAAGGAAAAGCTGAAAAACGGCGAAAAGAAAAACAGGCTGTCTGCAAAAAGAATTATCTTCGGCATATTTTTTGCCGTATGCTTTGCTCTTACTATGATTTTTTTTCATAACAAGTACGGCGATGTCAGAATGTATGCGGTGCAGCTTTTTGAGATAATGCTTTGCGCGCTCAGTCTGAATTGCTTTATTGTTCAAAAACCGATTTCGGTAAAGATACGGACAATGCATAAGGAGAAAAATGCTGTGCCGAAGGCGGCAGCCTTTGCCGCAGCGACACTTCTGGCGGCAGCGGCAACGCTGTGGGCAGGGATATATTTTTTTGATGACAGAAAATACTATTTTATAAGCATGCTGATTATGTTCGAAATTGCCCTGCCGTTTTTTGTGACATTTGAAAAACGGCGTTACGGCGCACGTGAACTTGTGGTGATAAGTGTGCTGTGTGCGATTGCGGTTGCAGGGCGCACAGCGTTTTACATGCTGCCGCAGTTTAAGCCTGTGGCGGCTGTTGTAATACTGACGGGCGTATGCTTCGGCGCACAGGCGGGAGCGCTTACAGGTGCAATTTCGGCGTTTGTTTCAAATTTTTTCTTCACACAGGGGCCGTGGACGCCGTGGCAGATGTTTTCCTTCGGGGTGATAGGCTTTTTTGCCGGAGCGCTGTTTCACAGCGGACTCATACGGACAGGCAAAGGCTCACTGTGCATATTCGGTGCGGCAATGTGCATTTTCATATACGGCGGAATTATGAACCCTGCATCGGTGATTATGTGGCAGGGAAAGCCGAGCGCGGAAATGTTTGCGCTGGCATATTTGCAGGCAATACCGTTTGATGTGATACACAGTGCGGCGACGGCGTTTTTCCTTTGGTTTGCGTCGGGTCCGATGATTGAAAAGCTTGAGCGCATAAAGGTAAAATACGGCATCTTGGAGTAGAGAGAGCAAAAGGCGTTACTGCTGAAAGAAGTGCATTACGGCAACGGCGAGCAATATCAGCCCGGGTGTAAGCGCACTTATACGCGAGCTGAAAATTTTTATCCGCGAAAAATGCTTGCCAAGCATGGTTCCCGTATAGAGCAGAAGAACCTGAAATATGCCGACAAGGAGCGGAACCGTGTACGGCGCCGCGCCCGATGTTCCGAAGCCGATACAGCTGCATACGGAGTCTAATGAGAGCATGAACGCGAGATATACTGACTCAAAAAAGTCGATATTAAGCGAACGGTCGAAATCGCAGTTTACGGGACGTTTTATTATTTTTACGCTGAGGTATATCGAACGCAGGTCAAACTCAAATGTTCGCTCAGCGCTTAATGCTTTTTCCGTTTTTTCGGAGAGGGCATTTTTTTTGTGCGGCGAAAAATCGGAAAATGAGTCGGCAATCATCCATATCCCCAGAAGGGAAAGCATCAAAAAGCTTATTATACGAGAAATATTTTCAGGCAAAAACTGTGAAAGTGCATTTCCGAAAAATGTACCGGCGGCGGACATGAGAGCCGAAATTATAAAAATGACTGCCAGAGAGGATAAGGGCAGACGTATTTTTTTTATTCCGTAGCTGAAGCCGACTGCCGCGGCATCAAGACTTAGTGAAAGTGCGAGAAGAATGAGTGTATACATGTGTCGGGACACGCTCCTCATATACTGATTTTGCGGTTTTTTTAAAATTTGCTCCGCAGTAAAAATATATGACCGCTATCTCAGATACGTGAGTTTCGGCGCCTTGGAAATGATATTGTTAAAGATATGTCACATGTAATAAAAATGAAACAATTAAAAATGGAAAAAGGGATTGACTTTTATGCATTAAGTGAGTATACTACCCGTGAATTGGAAAATTTTTCGGCCGGAATTAATTTTAAGGAGGCGGAATAATGACACAGATAAAGTGGATTTTTGAAAACATGAAGGGGAGCAGATGGAAGTTTTATATGGGGACATTTATAAATCTTTTCATCGTACTTCCGCTTGCCGTTGTGCCTGCCATGATTATTACCGTATTTGTGGATCAGGTTTTTACAAACGGCGATATGTCAAACGCCTATCTTCTGATGGCGGCATATGCAGGCATACATCTGCTGCGCTCTGTAATGCAGTACACCCAGGCTGTCATGCTTGACAGCGCTTCGGCGGATATTCTGGCGCGTTTCAGAACAAAACTCTATGAGAAGCTTCAGGCGCTTTCACCTTCATTTTATGGCACAAACCGCACGGGCGACATCATGATGCGTCTGACGGGCGACCTTGAGGCAATGCGCCATTTTGTTGCATGGGTAATGTGTGCGGCAGGCTACTGTGTGCTGCAGTTTATTGCGGCGCTTGTCGTATTTTATTCAACAAATGCAATTCTTGCAACAGTGCTGCTTGTTGTTTCGCCGTTTATGGCGTATCTTGTTATTAAAATGCGCAAGGTGTCATCGCCGATGTATGTGTACCTGCGTGAAGTAAACAGCCGCTTAAACGCCGCCGTTCAGGAAAATATTGCCGGAAACAGAGTTGTGAAGGCGTTTGTGAGAGAGAAGTTTGAATTTGATAAATTCAGCAAGCTTAATAATGAGTATCGCGACGCGGCAACTTCTGCCGCAAAGGTATGGGCAAAGTTCGGTCCGATATTCAATGCTCTGGGCAATGGCGTAATGATTACAACCTTCATAGCCGGCGGCATAATGGTAATATATAATCAGCTCACGGTAGGCGAATTTTTGCTTTTTTACAACCTGAACTGGCTTATAAACTCATCAATGTCGATTGCGGGTATTGTAATAAACGATTCGCAGCGTTTCTTTTCGTCCACACAGAAGGTTATGCAGCTCTATTATGCGCGCTGCGACATAAAGAACGGCGAAAATCCGTATGTGCCGAAAGAGGACGAAAACGAAAATTCGGGCATGGTGGAATTTGAAAATGTAAATTTCAGCTATGACAAAAATCATGTGCTTGAGGATATAACGCTTACGGCAAAGCCGGGGCAGACGATAGGCATAATGGGTCCGACGGGCTCGGGCAAATCGACGCTTGCCATGCTTATGGCAAGGTTTGCCGATGTCACGGGCGGCAGTGTGAAAATTGACGGAGTCGATGTGCGCGACTACGATTTGGATGCGCTTCGCAAAAAAATCGGCATATCAATGCAGGACGTATTTCTGTTTTCAAACACAATTGACGCAAATATTGCATACAGTGACCCCGATATGGACACGGAGCGTGTTGTCGAATATGCAAAAATGGCTGACGCGGACGGCTTTATACGGCGCATGCCGGACGGGTACGACACGATTGTGGGCGAACGCGGAGTAGGTCTGTCGGGCGGACAGAAGCAGCGAATTGCGCTTGCACGCGCGCTGGCACATGAATCGCCGATTGTTATTCTGGACGATACAACCTCGGCGGTGGATATGGAAACGGAAAAATACATACAGTCACAGCTTGCGTCACGCAAAGGCAAGCATACGACATTCATAATTGCGCAGCGTATATCGTCGGTTAAAGATGCGGACAAAATTTTTATAATTGAGAACGGAAGGATTTCCGAAAGCGGAAGTCACAGGGAGCTGCTTGCGAAAAAGGGATATTATTATGATATCTACTGTTTGCAGCAGGGATATGAGAACAGCAAAGAGGAGGTGCGTACAAATGGCTGAAGCAGCGGCAAAGCAGAAACGCAACAAATATGACGTTGATGAAAAGCTTGACACACCGTTTAATATCAAGCACCTGACAAGGAGTGCAAAGTATGTAAAAAAGCATGCAAAAGATATGCTTTTTGCGCTCGTGTTTAGTATTATTGCAATAGTTTCGGGCTTGGCATTTCCGTCGATACTTCGTGTTATTACCGATGATTTTATACCTTCAAAAAATGTGTGGGGCATTATCGGAGCAGGTGCGGTCGGATTTGCGCTGGTGGGCATAATTATGTTTTCCGAGCGCAGGCGCGGAATTATCAGCAACCGCACGGGGCAGCAGATTGTGTCGGAAATGCGTGCGGATTTGTTTGAACATCTGCAAAAGCTTCCGTTTGACTATTTTGATTCGCGTCCACATGGGAAAATTCTGGTGCGCGTTGTGAACTATGTAAACTCCGTGGCAGACTTTTTTTCAAACGGACTTATAAATATTGCGCTTGAGCTATTGAGCCTTGTATTTATAATATTTTTCATGCTGTGGACAAATGTGGAGCTTTCGCTTGTTGTAATGGCGGGGCTTGTGCCTTTTGTGATATATGTGCTGCTCATAAAAAACGCACAGCGCAAGGCAAGCCGCACATTTTCAAACAAAAACTCAAACATGAACGCATACTATCAGGAAAGTATTGACGGCATGAAGGTTACGCAGTCCTTTGACCGACAGGAGGTAAATTACGGCATTGCGTACAAAATGGCGGACGAATGTTCAAAATGGTTTGTCAAACGTACACTTTTTGCACAGTCGATGACCCCTTCGGCGGCAATATTGTCGGCGGTTGTTACAGCGGCAATTTACCTTATAGGAATAGGCACACATGGGATAAGCGTCGGCGTAATAATAGCTATGGCGGCATACTGCGGACGTTTCTGGCAGCCTATACAGAATTTGGGCAGCCTGTACAACAGCGTTATTGATACGGCGGCATATCTTGAGAGAATTTTTGAGATGATGGACGAAAAGGTTGATATTGATGATAAAGAAGGGGCATATGAACTCCCCGATATAAAGGGTGAAGTTAAATTTGAGCATGTGTTCTTTGAGTATGAGAAAGATGTGCCGATTTTGAAAGATGTGACATTTACGGCAAAGGCAGGACAGTCAATTGCGCTTGTCGGTCCCACGGGCGCCGGCAAAACAACGGTGGTAAACCTGCTTGCGCGTTTTTACGACATAAAATCCGGCTCAATAACGATTGACGGAAACAGCATATATGATGTGACGATAAATTCCCTGCGCCGTCAGATGGGAATGATGCTTCAGGATACGTTTATATTTTCGGGCACAATTATGGAAAATATAAAGTACGGCAGACTTGACGCAACCGATGAGGAGGCGATGGAGGCGGCAAAAATTGTTTCGGCACATGATTTTATAATGGAACTGCCCGACGGGTACAACACTGTTGTGACGGAGCGCGGAGGCTCTCTGTCGGCAGGACAGCGCCAGCTCATAAGCTTTGCGCGCACACTTCTTGCCGACCCGAAAGTACTGATACTTGATGAGGCAACATCGGCAATCGACACAAAAACAGAGCTGCTTGTTCAAAAGGGACTGCAAAATCTTTTAAAGGGCAGAACGTCGTTTATAATTGCACACAGACTTTCAACCATTAAAAACTGTGACAGAATAATGTATATAGCGCAGAAAAATATTGCCGAATCCGGCAACCACCGGCAGCTGCTTGATGCGCACGGCTTATATTACGAGCTTTATACATCTCAGCTCACTGAATAGATAAAAAATTTAACGAAAGAGGCGTTTTACTATGGTGATAAGACTCGACAGATATCCGAAAGGAAAAACAAGAGCGGTAACGTTCAGTTATGATGATGCCAAAGAGGCAGACTATAAGCTGGTGGAGATGTTTAATAAATACGGAGCGGTCGGCACATTTAATATCGACTCAAAACATATCGGAGAGGCGCACAGAGTTAAAGAAGAGGACGTGAAAACGCTTTATAAGGGGCACGAAGTTGCGTCACATATGTATACACATCCTTTTCCGCATATGCTTAGCATGAATGAGCTGCGAAATGAGGTTGTATTTGACCGCGAAAAACTTGAACGCCTGACGGGGCAAATTGTGCGCGGTATGGCGTATCCGTTCGGCGCATATACGGACGAAGTTGTAAAAACGCTGCCGTCATTGGGCATTGAGTACAGCAGAACTACAAAATCACACAAAACAATGGCGCTGCCGAAAAATTTCCTTGAGTGGCACCCGACATGTCACCATAAAGACGCGCTTGAATGTGTAAACAGTTTTAACGATGTGCGCTGGAACACATTGTCGCTGTTTTACATATGGGGACACAGCTACGAGCTTGAGGATAACGGCGACTGGGGCATGATGGAGGAGCTGCTTAAACGCATATGCGGACTTGACGACGTATGGTATGCGTCAAATATTGACATTATGGACTATATTAAAGCGTTGAGAGCTTTGAAGTTTAGCACGGACAGCAAAACTGTGTACAACCCGTCCTGCGTGACCGTATGGATAGAGGCGGACGGCGAGGCTGTAAAAATTGAGCCGGGATATAACCGCATATAGGTTTGCATGTATGATTTAATAAAAACGAAAAAAGAACGATGGTTTTTTGCCATCATTCTTTTTTTGTGCGCCGGAATACAAAACTTCTTAATAACGCATTCTCACGATTTTATAACATATCCAGTATATAACAGTAAAGGCGCAGATTATGTATGCCGTTATCTGTCCGGCGTAAAAGTTTCCGGCGATGTAAAACGATACAAGCATAATTCCGCCGATAATAAGGTATACGCTGAAAGCCAGACTGCGCGCCTTTTCCATAACGGTTATATTCATCTCGTCATTTTCCGCTGTTTCGCGTTTCTGCATAGCCTCGGGATTTCTCAGGAGGCGCACATAGCGCACCGTGCGCGCAAGCCCTGTCGCGGCAAAGATTGCGCCGAATGAGTATGCAGCGCCGTTATCTGTGCCTATAAGGTTTGCGGCGATGATGATTGCGGCTCCGACCGCTGCGTAAAAAACGCCGAGCCATGCACGGAACTTAATTTTGTTTCTAAAATTCATAAAAAGTCACTCCCCGTCCTCAAAAATAAAAATATCCTCAATATTTTTGCCGAAATATTTTGCAATTTTGTGCGCAAGCTTCAGCGATGCGTCATATCTGCCGTTTTCAAGCGAGATTATTGTCTGCCGCGTTACGCCGATTGATTTTGCAAAATCGTCCTGTGTTATTTTTTTCTCTTTTCGCATGTCTTTAATTTTATTTTCCATTAAATCACTGTCCTTTAAAAAATGTAAAACGCGCTTTACATTTTTATTATATACGCAAACGTGAAAAAGTCAAGTGTATTTTACATTTTTTTATACATTAATTTTTCGGCGTGACATAATATTTTTATTTTATGGATAACATAAATCCGATTGCAGGAAACGATAAAAGCAAAACGGAGGGCTGATAACATGGAAAATGAAACAAACGAAAAGAGCGGAATAACAAGCGCAAACGGAAGCAGGCTGAAAATTCACTGTCTTAACGTAATAGGGCAGATTGAAGGTCACACAATTCTGCCGCCGCAGGATAAAACGACAAAATATGAATACATTTTGCCCCAGCTTGCGGCGCTTGAACAGGACGAGAATGTGGAGGGACTTTTGGTACTTTTAAACACTGCCGGAGGAGATGTTGAGGCAGGGCTGGCAATTGCGGAAATGATTGCCGGAATGTCAAAGCCGACGGTGTCTTTGGTGCTCGGCGGCGGACACAGCATAGGCGTACCGCTGGCGGTGTCGGCGGATTATTCGTTTATTGCGCGTTCGGCGGCAATGACGCTGCATCCGCTGCGTATGAACGGAATGGTTATAGGCGTAATGCAGACATTTGATTATCTTAACAAAATTCAGGACAGGATTGTGAGCTTTATCGCATCACACAGCAATATTTCAAAAGAGGACTTTAACGGTCTTATGCTGAAAACGGGTGAAATTGCAAATGACGTCGGCAGTATTGTGTTCGGCGAAACGGCGGTTGAATGCGGACTTATCGACAGTGTGGGAACGCTGAGCGACGCACTTTCCAAGCTGCGTGAGCTGATTGATGAAAAGAAGGGGGATAAAAAATGATTTTTTACAGCGTTATGCCGTATGAGCGTGTATTTTGTGCCGAAAAGCCGAACGCGACGGTTATGTGCAGAAGAATGGAGGTATATGACGGGGCAGAGGTCGAGGTCAGCGAAATGCCTGATGGGGGCAGAAGAATAGAGCGGCTTTATTCAACAAATCCGGCATATTATCTTGATAAAAGGTTCTCGCCCGGAAGAACGGTGTACACAAACAGGGTATAAGCGCACACAAACCGCTTGACAGTGTTTTCTTATATTGTTATAATATAAGCCGAGTAAGATGGGGTGAATATAGTGAAAATATCTCTTATAATACCCGCATACAACGAGGCTGACAGAATAGCGGCGGCGATTGAAAAGGCAAGAAGTTATTTTGATGCGTCGAGCTATGAATATGAAATACTTGTTGTTGATGACGGCAGCAGCGATAATACGGCTCAGGCGGTCCGCAGTGCGGGGCTTGAGCCTGTCATGCTGAAAAAAAACAGCGGAAAGGGCGCGGCTGTATGCGCAGGGGTACGTGCGTCAAACGGCGACATAATAATGTTTACAGACGCGGACTTGCCTTATGATTTGTCGCTTATTTTTGAAAGCGCGTCAAAAATAAGCCGCGGAGCAGATGCTGTAATAGGAAGCCGTGCCGGCGGCGGATATGAAAAGTACGGAGCGCTGAGGAGGTTTTGCTCGGGGGCATTTTCGGTTATATCAAACATGTTTCTGCGCCTTGACATAAAAGATACGCAGTGTGGATTTAAGGCGTTTAAAACACAGTGTGCAAAGGATTTGTTTTCGCGGATTACGGTTGACGGATTTGGGTTTGATATAGAGCTTCTGTATATTGCAAAAAAACTCGGGTATAAAATTGAAACGGTGCCGGCTCATATGATTGCACCGCCCGTGAAAAGCACGGTAAATCCGATTGCCGACGGTTTTTGTATGCTGCTTGATATTTTTGAAATAAGAAAAAACGACGCACGGGGCATATATGGCATCAAAAAATAACGCACATGGGTGAAATAATCTCTTATCATTCCCTGCCCTGCCGGTAAGAGAAGTTTGGTTGTTATTTGTGCCGACTCAGGCGGCGGAACGGAGATTTTTATGAGAAAAACGCTTGACACGCGGCAAAAAGAGCTTTTGCTTCTGTGCGCCGCATTTTTATTATATATTACACGCTATGCGGTGTTCGGATTTTCGTATTATCCTGTTTTGGACGACCATATACAGTATTACTGGTATGCAAACGTAAGCGATGTTGTGAGCGAAGTGTTTTTGAAAATCGGCACAATAAGCACAAGACCGCTTGCGGGGATTTTTGATGTGTATGTGTGGACGCCGCTGTTCGGCATACGCGGAGCCGTGCTTGCGGTGAGTGCGGCGGTGAGCGTTTTGGGAATATACTTTTTAAAGCGCACGTTTGAAAATATGGATATTCACGCAGGCGCGCTGTTTTATCTTGTGCTTCTGTTTATGCCGATAGGTTTTGAAACGCAGTATTGGCTGAGCGCGTCATCGCGCGTTATGACGGGCATATTTTTTGCCTCGCTTTCCATGGTGATATTTTCATCATACGCAAAGAGGGGCGGAGCATGGCGGTTCTGCCTGTTTGCGGTGATGCAGCTTGCGTCATATTGCTTTTATGAACAGGTTACGATTTTTTCTTTTTTGCTGTGTACAGCATATTTTTACCGTACGCGGCAGAAATGGGCGGCGTATGCGGTTCCTGTAATAAACGGGCTGATAATAGCCGTGTATTATCTTTTGTTTAAAAGCGTAGGAGCGCTCAGCGGACGTACACAGCTTGTTTCGGGAGCCGAGGCTGTTTCGCATTTTACATATATGTTTAAGCAGATAAGGGAAATTGCATGGCAGGGGTTGTTTGAGCTTAATGCAAACGGACTTGTGCGCGGAATGGGCGTGCTGATTAAAAATCCCGTATTTTTTGCAGCTGTAACAGCGCTTGCGGCGGTTTTTGCGGGGCTGTGCTTTTATGACGGAAAAAAACGTGCAAAACGTGACGTTTTTGCGGTTTTGTTCGGAGCGGTATGCGCTGTGCTGCCGATGGCGCTGATGTTTGTGACAAAGGACGCGTCTTTGCCGTACAGAACGATATACGTACCGCTTATAGGGCTGTGTGTTATTGCAGAATATATTGCCGCGCGGATAAAAATAAATTATGCGGCGGTAAGGTGTATAGTGTTTGTTATGGCATTTATATTCAGCGTTTCATGTGTCAGTGAGATGAACGATTATAAAAATGTGTCGCAGATTGATGAAAAAATATGCACAGGGATTGCGTCGGCGCTTGATGATGAGGTTATATCTGGCAAAAGAGAATGTTATGTAATCGGAGCAAGGCGCACATATATAAATGCGAATGCAGAGCATAATGAGCACATAATAAACGTTACATCAAGCGACTGGGCGCTTACGGGCGCGGTAAGGCACAGCCTCGGCGGATACGCAGGGCGTATTGTGCCTGTTGAGAACGATACAATCGGTGATAAAAACGCGCAGATACTGAAGATTAATGAGGACTATACGGTGAGCGTTGTGAGGAAATAAATTGCGGTAAAAAATTTTTGGCGGAACGGAGATAAATGTTATGGCAGAAAACGGCGGAAATACAATCAACATACTCGGGGTGGAAATTTCTGAGGAAAGCATGAGCGATACGGTGAAAAAACTTTTGGGATATCTTGACGAGCCGCGCATGCATGCTGTTTATACGCCAAATTCGGAGATTATATATATGGCGTATAAAGACGAGAAGTTCAGAGAGGTGCTTAACTCGGCGGAGATCAGAACCGCTGATGGTATAGGTGTTGTGTATGCTTCAAAAATACTGAAAAAGCCCATAAGCGAGCGTGTGGCAGGATATGATTTGATGCATGCGTTTCTGAAAGAGGCGGCAAAGGACAAAAGAAAAGTTTATCTGTTCGGCTCAAAGCCGGGCGTTGCCGAAAATGCGGGCAGAATGCTCTGCGATATGTATAAGGGGCTTGAAATCTGCGGTACGCGCAACGGTTATTTCAGCGAAGCGGACACGGACGGCATAATCAAGGGAATAAATGCGGCAAAGCCCGACATATTGCTGGTATGCCTCGGCGCACCGAAACAGGAAAAATGGATTTATGATAACCGCGACAAGCTCGATGTAAGGGTTGCGATGGGGCTTGGCGGCAGTCTTGACACACTCACGGGTGTGCTTAAGCGTGCGCCCGAGTCATGGCAGAAGCTGGGGCTTGAGTGGGCGTACAGGCTTGTGTGCGACCCGAAGAGAATAATAAGAATGACGGCGCTGCCGCGTTTTGCGCTGACGGTTTTATTCAAAGGAAAAAGGTATAAAAACGAAAAATGAAAGGGTTCTGTATAATAAATGGCTTGCATAAAAGAAAGATTTTGTATATGAGGAGGGTATAAAATGGGTATGCTTTTTGCAATCGAGGGCGTAGACGGTTCGGGCAAGGAAACGCAGACGAAGTTTTTGTATGACAAACTTCTGTGCGAGGGAAAAAATGCTGTGCGCATAAGTTTTCCCGATTATGACAGCGACTCGTCATATGCCGTAAAAATGTATCTTTCGGGGCAGTTCGGAAAAAATGCAAATGACATAAATGCAAAAGCCGCCTCGACATTTTTTGCTCTCGACAGATACATTTCGTATAAGACGAAATGGGAAAAAATATATAACGGCGACAGCATAATCGTTGCTGACAGGTATGTGACATCAAATATGATACATCAGGCGTCAAAGTTTGCCGATAATGGGCAAAAGGACGAATTTCTGGAGTGGCTGTGCGATTTTGAATATGGGGTGTATGGGCTGCCAAAGCCCGATAAGGTAATTTTTCTCGATGTTGCGCCCGAGGTGAGCGAAAAGCTGACGCGCGGCAGAAAAAACAAGGCGACGGGCGGCAGTGACAAAGACATTCACGAGAGCGATGCGTCGCACATAAAAAACAGCTATAACAATGCAAAATATGTTGCAAAAAAGTATGGCTGGGAAATCATAGAATGTGCGCCCAAAGGAAAAATGAGAAGTATAGAGGACATAGGTACACAGATTTACGGCATACTTTTTGAAAAAGCGGATTTTTAATACATAGCTTTTTAACACATTATGAACAATCGGAGCATGATGTGGACAAAAAGCGAAAAATATGATTTAATTATTGGTAACGATGTAAAATAGCGGACATAACCGATATTTGCAAAAACGGTTAATAAACGGCAAAACTGCATGTGAAATATACAAAAAAGGGGTTTGCGAAATTGAAAAAGAAAAAAATGCCGGCAAAAACAATTCTGATTATTGCCGCTGTTGCGGTAATCGGCTTTTTGATTTCTATGGGAAATTATCTTGTTGCACTTTGCGCAACGGTTATAATAGCCGCAGGCGCAGCCTTTTGGTACTGGCCCGAGCTGCAATGTGCGCTCGGTCAGTCCGAGTATGCAAAGGGAAACAACACGAAAGCGCTGGCGCTTTTGAAGAAAGCGCACGAATCGAGCCGCTCAAAGCCGTCGGTTTCGGCTGCATATGCATACATACTGCTGCGTGTGGGACAGGCTGAAGAGGCGTCAAAGGTTTTAAATTACGTTTTATTGAACTCAAAGCTTAAAGAGCAGGACCGCGCACAACTCCGGCAGATTTTGTCGCTCGTGCGCTACAGACAGGGTGATTTTGAGGAGGCAACACGCCTCATGGAGCTTGTTTTTGAGGTTTACAAAAACACGGGGGTATACGGTGCGCTCGGATATTATAAAATTTTATCAAATTCGCCCGATATGGAAAAATTCAATGAGGAGGCATATGACTACAACAGTGACGACAAGGTTATAATCGATAATATGGTTATACTTGCGCTTAAAAAAGGAGATTTGCAGAAAGCAAAGGAACTTTCCGATAAAAGTATCGGTGCGGGAAATAGGGGCGTTGAGATATTCTATCATGCGGGGCAGACATATGAGGCTCTCGGTGAAAATGATAAGGCGGCTGATTTTTTCAGAAAGGCAAAGTCGTGTCAGCGTTCATTTATGACTACGGTTACCGAGGCAGAGGTTGAAAATGCAATTGAGAGGCTCGGCGGAAACGGTGAGGATAATTAAATTTACATTTTGAGCCGCAGAAAGTTATGCAAATAATTCGCCCGTATGGGTAAATATTTAAAAAAGTGAACATTTAAAAGTGAACATTTAATTGACAAAGTCAATTTTGTTATAAAATAAACGGAGGTATCAGAAAATGAAAAAAAGTATTTTGTGTGTTTTACTTGCAGCTGTAATGACGCTGTCGCTGTGCGCATGCGGAAATCAGGCAGAAACCGTACCGAGTGCATCGCCGAGCGCGTCGCCGTCACCGATTCCCGAGGCATCGCCCGACCCGTCAAAGACAAACATAGTGATTGAAACAGAGTACGGCGAAATTAAAGCAGAGCTTTATCCCGAAGTTGCGCCGATAACGGTTGCAAACTTTCAGCAGCTTGTGGAAAAAGGCTTTTATGACGGTCTTACCTTCCACAGAATAATTGACGGATTTATGATACAGGGCGGTGACCCGAAAGGCAACGGCACGGGCGGTTCCGACAAGAAAATCAAGGGCGAATTTTCCTCAAACGGCGTGCAGAACGATTTGAAGCATGAACGCGGCGTTTTGTCAATGGCAAGAAGCACTGCGCCGAACTCGGCAAGCAGCCAGTTCTTCATCATGCATGCGGACGCACCGCACCTTGACGGTGAATATGCGGCGTTCGGCAAGGTTACGGACGGCATGGAGGTAGTTGACAAAATTGTTGAGAATGCTAAGGTTGAGGACGCAAACGGAACTGTTGCGCCGGAAAATCAGCCGAAGATTATATCGATAAAGTTTGCAGATTAAAAAGGACATTAAAATCCGGAATAAATGCGAAAGGAAAAACTCAGATGGAAAATAAGGAAAAAATTTATGTAATGATTGAAACGGAAAAGGGAAATATTAAAGCAGAGCTTTATTCCGACATTGCACCGATAACGGTCGCAAACTTTTGTGAACTGGCGGAAAAGGGCTTCTATGACGGACTGACATTTCACAGAATAATCGACGGATTTATGATACAGGGCGGTGACCCAATGGGAAACGGCACGGGCGGTTCCGATAAGAAAATCAAGGGCGAATTTTCCTCAAACGGCGTGCAGAACGATTTGAAGCATGAACGCGGCGTTTTGTCAATGGCAAGAAGCATGAACCCGAATTCGGCAAGCAGCCAGTTTTTCATCATGCATGCGGACGCACCGCATCTTGACGGTGAATATGCGGCGTTCGGCAGGGTTGTTGACGGTATTGAGGTTGTTGATGAAATTGTAAAAAATGCCGAAGTTGAGGACTTTAACGGCACGGTATTGGGCAAAAATCAACCAAAAATCAACAGAATTTACGTTATAAAATAAAATAAAATTGAGATAATTAATTTTTTAACAAAAAAACTCTTGTAAATTTGAAAAAAATATTGTAAAATGTTAGTCGTGACCAAAAGGTAAATATATTTTTAGGAGGTTTAATTGTTATGGCAATTAAAGTTGGTATTAATGGTTTCGGTCGTATCGGCAGACTCGTATTCCGTGCGGCTATCGAAACAGGCAAAGTTGAAATCGTAGGTATTAACGACCCGTTCATCGATCTTGACTACATGGTTTACATGGCTAAGTATGACAGTGTACACGGTCAGTTTAAGCATGATTTGTCAACAGACGGTAAGAACCTTATCGTTGACGGCAAGAAGATTGCTGTTTATGCAGCAATGAGCCCGGCTGAAATCGGCTGGAGCGAGTGCGGCGCTGAGTATGTTGTTGAGTCAACAGGCGTATTCCTCACAAAAGAGAAATCACAGGGTCACTTGGACGCAGGTGCAAAGAAGGTTGTTATGTCAGCTCCTTCAAAAGATGACACACCTATGTTTGTAATGGGCGTTAATAACGATAAATATACATCGGATATGAACTTCGTATCGAATGCTTCATGCACAACAAACTGCTTGGCTCCTATAGCTAAGGTTCTTAACGATAACTTCGGTATCGTTGACGGTTTGATGACAACAGTTCACGCTACAACTGCTACACAGAAGACAGTTGACGGTCCTTCAAAGAAGGATTGGAGAGGCGGACGTGCTGCTGCAGGTAACATCATTCCTTCAAGCACAGGCGCTGCAAAGGCTGTCGGCAAGGTTATTCCCGAACTGAACGGCAAGCTCACAGGTATGTCAATGAGAGTTCCCACGCTTGACGGTTCGGTTGTTGACCTTACTGTTAACCTTGCAAAGGGCGCTTCGTATGACGAAATCTGCGCAGCTATGAAGAAGGCTTCGGAAGGCGAACTGAAGGGTATTCTCGGTTACACAGAGGACGCTATCGTTTCATCTGATATCCTCGGCGATTCAAGAACGTCAATCTTTGATGCAAAAGCAGGTATCGCTCTTACAGATACATTTGTAAAGGTAGTTTCGTGGTATGACAACGAGTGGGGTTATTCAAACAAGGTTGTTGACCTCATCTGCCATATGGCAAGCGTTGACCACAAGTAATTAAAAGCAGAATAATCCAAAATATAACTGATGCCTGAAAGCGGCTTGGTTTATGAAATGGAAAGAGGAATGCTGTGCAGCCGCATGTTGTGTCTGCACGGCATTTTTGCTTTTTATGTTTTATTTTTATCGGGTCGGAATATGGCGGAAAGGAGAGTTGGTTATGATTTGTGATAAATGCGGTACGGTAAATGATGAGGGCTATAAATTCTGCATGAAATGCGGAATGCCGCTCGGAGAGGAAAAAATGCAGACACCGGGACTGAGCGCTGCGCCGAATACTGTATATGCTGTGCAGCCGCATAAAGACCCGTTTTCATGGGGAGATATCAGCGTAATACTCGGATTTGTCTGTTCAATAGCGGGCATGTTCTGGTTTTGGCTGCTGCTGTGCCCTGTGGGGCTTGGTTTTTCAATTTTCGGTTTTTATAAAAACAAAACAAAAAAGCTTGCCGTTGCCGGAATTGTGATATCGGCTTTGGGTATACTTATCAAAATCGGCTATATTTTGTATACAAACAACTGGCTGCCGTCATGGGTGACATCGGGTGTGCTTGGCTGAGATAATTTAAGTAATAAAAAATCTCCCGCAGTATCGGGAGATTTTTTTGTTATGTATCCGAGAAATTACTTTGAAAGACGTGCCTCGGCAATGCACGGATAAACATAATTCCAGTCATTCCTTGCCATTGCACATTCTGCATTAATCTTTAAAACTTTGATATTTGAAACATCGATGTTAAATGTTGTCGATTTCATTCCGTTTGAAATTATGGGCGATGAATATATGAGCCGTCCGTTGCCATAAAATTTTATCTGAGCCGATTTATCTCGGTTTGAGCTCGAATTAGTGGTGATTATGCCTTCAAAGGTTTTGTATTGGCTGTTGAGCAAATAGGATATGTTCTGATAACATTCCAGGCTGCCGTCGTTTAATTCGCGTGCACCCTCGTTTTTTATATCGCACAGAGTGAATTTTATTCCGCGGTCGTATTTCATACCGTCGGACATTTCGGTTTTTGAGGGAATTGCGGAGAAAACATTTGATTTTCCGGTTATCTGATAATCGACATATCCCATCTGGTCAAGCCAGTCATAATTTTTGCTGCCGAGCGTTACAGTGCTTGTCTGAGGTTCCCATGAAACTTCTTTGTCAAAAGCGGTTGCAACGGCTCTGACCGGCAGATATGTAGTCCCGTTGTAAACAAATGGCTCTACGCTGTTTCCGTTTGCGTCTGTCGGCTGATATTCTCTTCCGTCAATCAAAATTTTTATGTTGTCATAGATGATGTCGATTGTTTCCGTAGCCTGTTTTGCAAATACCGCACCGCATGTCAAAACGGCTCCGATTAGTGTCCCCAAAATTAATCCGTTCAATTTTTTGTTCATAAGAATTTCCATTCCGCCGGAGGCTAACATGAAAAAACTTTATATTAAATCCTCCTGCAAGTTAATTTTTGACACTTAGTGAATGTCATATTTCAAATTGTGACACTGTATAATAATTTTGTCAAGCGCTAAATGTCAAAATGGAGGATACGTCATGTTTAAAAATAAATCTGCGTCGGGGCGTAATAATATATGCGGTGAGAATGTATACAGACTGCGAAAAAAGCATGAGCCGAAAATGTCGCAGAGAATTTTAGCCGAGAGTCTTCAGGTTATGGGAATAGATGTGGACAAAAACGCTGTTCAGCGGATAGAAAGCGGACAGAGATTTGTGACGGATATAGAACTTCTGGCGCTGGCAAGGATTTTTAGCGTTACGTGCGAAGAATTAGTCGGCGAATATAAATTTATCTTGGACGATGGATTTGGCGAATAATCAATTAAAAGTTTTGATGTGTGTTTTGCAGAGGGTGAAAAATAACATTTTTTAATATAACTATACGAAATGTCAGATTTATCTACATAATAATCAAAAAAGCCCATTGATCTTATACTTTAATTTATTTTATAATAAAATAAAAAAGGTGATAATTATGAGTTTTATTATAAAAAACGAAGAAGTGGAATTTAACTTTGTTACAGACTGCAAACCGAAGCGGCAACATGACGAAATATTGATAGATGTATCTAAAAAGGCGCCGACGCCGGACATAATTCAGGGCGATAGACTTATTCTTCCGGTTGATGAGGGTATTGCGATAAATGTGGACGAAAGCTATGAAAGCGGCGAGTTTGACTGTGATGCCATAGGGGGATTATTTTGTACGGGTCACAAAGGGAGCGTAGGAATGGTTTTGGTAGAAAGAAACAAAAGTTTCCTTGCGATTTGTCCGGAAAAACCGGCGTATACAGAATATAAAGCGGAGCGGAAGGATGGAATGTATCATCTTGCAATTATATGTCATGAGCCTTGTGAAGTAGTATACCGTGTTTTTTTATCACTGCCAAAGGCATGTAAATGGTATCGTGAAAGGTATAATCCCGATTGCCTTACGCTTTCGGATAAAATCAGAAAGAATCGTGAAATTGAAAAGCTTGTCGGAGGGGCAATTTTTTGGATTTGGAATGATAATTATAATGATGTTATGTATGCCGACAGGGAAGTTTCGGACTCTCCTGCATCGGGTGAAAAACTTCTCTCTGTAGCTGATGATTTATATAAAAATGGTGTTGACAATGCCATGTTTGGGTTGTTTTTTGATGAGGATCAGCGCCTCTCTGAATTACTTTACAAAAAATACGGTTTTCTTCCTACACAGTATGATAACTACAATGATGTGTTGAATCCGGATTTGCTTAAAAAAATTCCTAATAACAGAGTCAAAAATTGTGGTTATACATATCGCCGCATGAAGGATTATCCAAATGGTGTTGCTGTAGATGAAAAAGGTCAGCTTGTTACTGCGTGGGAGTTGAAAGGCTTTGATGGGAAGATGTATTCGCAAAATATGCTGTGCCCGATTTGTGCAAAGAAGGCAATGAAAGAAGAAATACCGTCAATGTTAAGACAATTTCCATATTATAAAGGTTGGTTTGTAGATGTTTTCGGCGGTTCTTTGTGTGAATGTTTCAGCAAAAAACATCCTCTCACAAGGGAAGAATCAATTGATGTGAAGAATGAAGCATTTGCGGAACTTGAAGAAATGGGACTTATTACAGGAACCGAAGATGGTTTTGATAAAATAATAGACCATATTGTATATACAGAGGGACTGCACAGTCCGGTATATTTCAGAAACAAGGACTCCGGTAGAAATCATGCGAATATTTATAGCGATGAACAGACTGCATACATAAGCAAGCATATGATAAATCCCAAGTGCCGTGTGCCTTTGTGGCATCTTATTTATCATGAATGTGTGTTTGCTTTTCCGTATTGGGGCGATTCTACAGAAATGTCAAAAGAGATTATTCGCGACAAGGTGCTTTTTGCTTGCCTTTACGGCTGCCCGCCTCTGTATTCATTTAAGTTTGCGAATTATAAGTTTTTAAGAAACGTAATACTTGAGAGTTATAAGGAGATTGCAGAGGTACATAAAAAAACGGCATTGCTTCCGATGACGGATTTTTCGGTTGTCAGTGACGATTATATGGTTCAGCGGTCGGTATTCGGCAATAAGTATGAGATAACCGTGAATTTTTCGAACGAGATTTATGCAATTGAAAAAATAACTATTCCGCCGAAAGATTATATTATGAAAGAAATTAAAGATTAGCAAAAACAAAGGGCAATATGTTTTTTGAGAATTGGCCGGTGAATATAAACTTATCGGGGACGATGGATTTGGCAAATAAAAAAGCTGTGACAAAAGGGATTGCATTTTGCCGCAGCTTTTCTTCTTATTAATTTATATACGCCTGATTATTCCTGAATTCCGGGAATTTTCGGAAGCTGTGATAATCCCTTCTCAAGCTCTTCGTCAGAGGGCGAATAATCCTGCATTTTGCCTGCGTTGTAACTGTCATATGCCGCAAGGTCAAAATATCCGTTGCCCGTGAGTCCGAACAGGATTGTTTTTGCTTCGCCGCGCTCTTTGCACTCCAAAGCAACATCAATTGCAGCGCGGATTGCATGTGATGATTCGGGCGCCGGCAGTATTGCTTCGTATTTTGCAAACATTGTTGCCGCATCAAACACACTCTTCTGACCGACTGCACGCGCCTCATTGATATAACCGTCATGATAAAGCTTGCTCAGAAGCGGCGACATACCGTGATAGCGCAGACCGCCGGCATGTATGCTTGTGGGAATAAAGCCGCTGCCGAGAGTATACATTTTTGCCAACGGTGTAACGTGACCGACATCGCAGAAGTCATATGCATATTTGCCGCGTGTGAACGACGGGCATGCCGACGGTTCAACTGCGATAATATACGGGTCTGCCTTGCCTGTCAGTTTATCCTGCATAAACGGAGCCATGATACCGCCAAGATTGCTTCCGCCGCCGCTGCAACCGATAACATAGTCGGGGTATTCGTCAACGAGCTCAAGCTGCTTTTTTGCCTCAAGACCGATGATTGACTGGTGAATAAGGACTTGTTTAAGCACTGAGCCGAGGCAGTAACGTGTATTCGGCGTTGTAACAGCCATTTCAACGGCTTCACTGATAGCTGTGCCGAGGCTGCCCGTATTTTCGGGGTCTTTTTCGAGAATACTGCGGCCTATTTTTGTTGTGTCGCTCGGACTTGCGAATACATTGGCACCGTATGTTTCGATTATGGCACGTCTGTAGGGTTTTTGGTTGTAGCTTACCTTCACCATGTATACACGGAGCGGAAGGTCAAAATATGAGCATGCCATTGAGAGCGCTGTGCCCCACTGACCTGCACCTGTTTCCGTGGTAATTCTTTCGATACCCTGCATTTTATTGTAGTAAACCTGCGGAACTGCCGAATTCAGTTTATGGCTGCCCGATGTGTTGTTGCCTTCATATTTATAGTAGATTTTTGCGGGCGTGCCGAGCGCTTTTTCGAGAGAATATGCACGTATAACCGGCGAGGGACGGTACATTTTATAATATTCGAGAACGGGTTCGGGAATATCGATATAGCGTTCCTCTGTGAGTTCCTGTTTGCACAGTTCTTTTGCAAATATAGGTTCGAGATCCTCCTGCTTAAGAGGCTTCATCGTCCCCGGATTTATATACGGGTCGGGTTTGTCCTTCATGTCGGCGCTGATGTTGTACCACTGTTTCGGAATCTGGTCTTCCGTGAGCAGGATTCTGTTTGGAATTTTTTTGGACATAAAAAATACCTCCGATAAATTATATTTAGCAGAGGATAGTATAATAAATATTCAATTAAAAATACGCTTAACTCATCTAAACTCAACTCATCTATGCTCTGCTTAATATTATAATAACATCTGTGAGCAGATATGTCAATACAAATTCAAAAATTTTTATATTGGAATTATATTTAGTTTATCCCGGCAAACAAAGCAAATAAAACGTTCGTACATGAATACTGTAATTTGATCGTTAAACGTTCGTAGGAGAGCGCTGATTGCAGGACTGATTTTTTATATATCTGTTATATATCTCATAGAAAAACGACATATTGTTGAACCCTGAAAGATACGCGGCTTCGGATACGGAAAACTCGCCGCTGTCAATCATCGCCTTTGCGGCAAAAATCCGAATAACGTTTCTGTATTCAATAAATGTTTTGCCTGTGTATTCTTTGAAAAGCCTTCTGAAATTTGACTGGCTCATGTCACACATTTCGGCGTAGTGGGAAAGCTTTTTGCTTTCAGTATATTTAAGTTTTATTTCGGATATTGCCGGAAGAAGCTTTATATATTTTTTCGGAATATCGGAAGGGGAGGATTCCATGTAAAAAATTATTTCATAAATTTTTGAGGTCAAATAGGTCGCACTTCTTGCGTTCAGAGCCGATATTGGGTGAAATGCGCCGGTAATTTCAGGGGGAATTTTTACAAAAAGGCTGCATGAAAAATGCAGGAAGTTTTTTTTGCAATAACATCAAATACGATTATTTTTATAACAGTGTTGTCTTTGAGGTATGTAGATTTGTAGGGGATTTTTTTCGGAATGAATAAAAAGCTCCCATTTTTGATTTTTAACGTTTTTTTGTCATGTTCAAAATAATAATCCATTTCGCCGTTTTCAACATATATAAACGAATAGCGTGCTTTTCCGTTTTTATATTCATATGTATATCCGTTGTTTCGCAAAACGCTGACAAAGCCGACATTGTGAAATCTGAAATCAAGGTTCCCGTTAAATCTGATATCTTCCATAGTGCCTCCTCTGTCAGAAATGAGCAAATACCATACAATATTGTAAAATAATGTATTGTCCGCAATATAAATATATTATATACTTAGTATGAAAACAGGTCAATAGGGCATGTTGTTTTTTTGAGAAAAATATATAATGGAAATTGGCAAATAGCGTATTTTAACACAAGAAAGGAGCACACAATGTATAGCGAAAATTTTTTGCTTAATTCGGAAACGGCAAAAAGATTGTATGAATATGCAAAAACGCTTCCTGTGATAGATTATCATAATCATTTGTCGGTGCCGGAAATTACAAACGATACAAGATTTGATAATGTGTATGATTTGTGGATAAAGCCCGACCCCTACAAACACAGAGCAATGAGAATGTGCGGCGTGGAGGAGAAATATATAACGGGAGATGCGCCTCGCAGAGAGAAATTTGAAAAATGGTGCGAAACGGTACCAAAACTCATCGGAAATCCGCTTTATGTCTGGACACAGGCAGAACTGGAGGCGGTTTTTGTGTCAGTATGGTTCCAACGGGGGAAAATGCTGATGAAATTTATGACTTTTGTAACGCGTACCTGAGCGAGAATACAGTTTCACCGGGGATGCGAATTTGCATGCCCGTGCATGGCGTTTTGCGATGATGTAAAGGTTCTCGGAAAAAACACACATGTTGCTCCGCCTTTGCGGTGCGATGACGTTTTGGTTCCGACACGGGAGCTTTTAAGCAAACTTGAAAATGCGGCAAATATCAAGAAAAATAATTTGGACGACTATAAAAAGGCATTAAAAATCAGGCTCGGAGAATTTTCGGAGTGCGGCTGCATTTTTTCTGATGTTGCACTTGACTGTGGTTTTGCGTTCTGCCCGGATGACGGAAATAATAATGACAGATTAAAAAAAATATTGGGCGGCAATAGATTGAATGATGATGACAAACAGATACATTTTCGTCATCATGAATAGTTCCATCACTACGGTTATGCTCAATACCTCTTTTTTGCCCTCGTCATTAATACCGAGAATTATATATGCAGCTATCTTTTTCACAATATGCTCATCGCGCACGGAAAAATGTATTGCATCAATGAAAACGATTGGGTATACCGCCGATAACGGTCTTTGCTGCCATTCCTCTATTTGAGGCAGTATTTTGTTTGTGACGGCAGTAACCATGCTTTCGCTTACCTCAAAACCGTATATATCTTCTATGATATCCGATATTTGCCTTGTAGTCATGCCTTTAGCCGACATTGCAATGATTTTTTGCTCTATTGCAGATATGTCCTTTTTGCGCTTTTGCACTATCTGCGGTTCAAAATCTCCGTCGCGGTCTTGCGGAACATCAATCGGTATTTCGCCGTAAGAACTGCGTAATTTCTTGCGCTTTACGCCGTTTCGGTAATCGGGATTGTCGCTGCGCTCATATTCATCATATCCCAAATGTTCGTCAAGCTCAGTTTCCATCATCTCTTGAATCATTCCGCCTAATAGGTCTTTTAATGCCTCCTGAATGTCCTCTGCGCTCTTGATGTCATACTCCTGGATCAGTCCGGCTAGTCTTATAGTAATTATTAAATCCGCATACACGCACTTAGGCACAGCCATGCGTCGCTGCTGGTTGAAATGGGGTTTTCCCCTTTGCTGATAGCCGAAAGGCTCGGACACGAGAGAGTTCAGACAACAATGGAAACATACAGTCACCTTTATCCGAACAAGCAGATTGAGGTTGCAAATCAGCTTGATGAGTTAATGGCTAAAAATATCACTTCTGATGTAGCCAATTTGTAGCCATTAAAAACACAAAATCCTCAAAAACCGCATAAAACAGCGGTTTTTGAGGACTGAAAATCAAGAAAATGCTATTCCCACTCAATAGTACCCGGGGGTTTGCTGGTTATATCATACACAACTCTGTTGACGCCTTTAACTTCATTTATAATTCTGTTGGAAATACGCGACAGAACTTCATACGGTATGTGCGCAAAATCGACAGTCATAGCATCATCGCTGGTTACAGCGCGAACTGCCACAACATAGTCGTATGTGCGGTCATCGCCCATAACACCGACTGTGCGGAGAGGCGTGAACACTGTAAAATACTGCCATATGTCGCGCTTCAGACCTGCGGCGGCAACCTCCTGACGCAGAATTAAATCGCTTTTTCTGACTATTTCAAGTTTTTCTTCCGTTACATCTCCGAGAACTCTTATAGCAAGACCGGGACCGGGGAAGGGCTGGCGCCATACCTGATCCTCAGGAATTCCCATACGTTCGCCGAGTGCACGCACCTCATCTTTAAACAGACTGCGCAAAGGCTCGATAATTGTACGGAATTTTGCGTCCTTCGGCAGACCGCCGACATTGTGATGGCTTTTTATAACCGCAGCATTTGCACTTCCGCCGCTTTCGATAACATCGGGATAAATTGTGCCCTGTACGAGAAAATCCGCTCCGCCAAGCTTTTCTGCCTCTTCCTCAAATACACGTATAAATTCCTCGCCGATAATTTTTCTCTTTTCTTCAGGCTCACTTACACCTGCAAGTCTTTTCATAAAACGCTCTTTTGCGTCCACAAACACAAGATTCATACCAAATTGGTTACGGTATACATCAAGCACCTCCTGTGCCTCGCCTTCACGCAGAAGACCGTGGTCAACGAAGATGCACGTGAGCTGGTCGCCTATAGCTTTGTGAACAAGAACCGATGCAACAGCCGAGTCAACACCGCCCGAAAGCCCGCTGACTACTTTTTTATTGCCTACAGTTTCGCGTACAAACTTTATCTGCTCCTCTTCGAGGTTTGCCATGGACCAGTCGCCTTTGCAGCCGCAAATCTTCATTACAAAGTTTTTAAGAATAAGGTTGCCGAAAACACTGTGCCTTACCTCAGGGTGGAACTGTATTCCGTAGCGGTTAAGAGTTTCGTTCTCCATCGCCGCACAGGGGCAGTTATCGGTCTGCGCAATGCGCGAAAAGCCTTCGGGCAGCTCTGTGACGGAATCATTGTGGTTCATCCATATGGTTGATTTTTCATCTACTCCGTCAAACAGTGTTTTTGAGCTGTCAACATGCATCGAAACACCGCCGAACTCAGGAATGTTTCCGCCGCCGACAGTACCGCCGTAATGCTGAGCCATAAGCTGGTGACCGTAGCATATGCCGAGAATGGGCACATTTAAATCAAAAATTCTTTTGTCGCATACAGGTGCGTTGTCGGCATATACGCTCGACGGACCGCCCGTAAATATAATGCCTTTTACCGACTCGTCGGTAAGATTGTCAATATCCGTGAAATTCGGCAGAAGCTCACAGTATACGCCGAATTCGCGCACACGGCGAGCTATAAGCTGGCTGTACTGACCGCCGAAATCAAGGGCAATAATTTTTTCCATAGCTGACTCCATTTCTCCATATATAATGGTTTTATATGTTATAATGGTTAATTTTACAGACCGGTTTTATACTTTAAGCTCAACGCTTACATCTTCAAAACTGCAATTTTGAAGCAGGGGAGAGATACAGTTTTCGATAAATTCCTCCGTCTGTTCCTTTGCACGTCCGATATATTTTGCCGGCTCAAGCAATGAGTTTAACTCGTCCTCACTCATCATAAAGGCGCTGTCAGCCGCCATTTTTGCTATAAGCGTATTCGGCTTTCCTTCGAGCTTTATGTCCTTTGTGACCTCCATGGAGTATTCGCGTATTTTCTCATGAAGCTCCTGCCTGTTTCCGCCGCGTTTTACTGCCTCCATCATGATGTTTTCGGTTGCCATAAAGGGCAGCTTTTCCATAAGATGTTTTTCAATCACTTTCGGGTATACAACAAGCCCGTCGGTCACATTTGCAAATATGCCGAGAACTGCGTCCGCCGATAAAAATGCTTCCGAAAGAGAAATTCTTCTGTTGGCCGAATCATCGAGTGTGCGCTCGAGCCACTGTACCGATTCGGTCATGGCGGGGTTTACGGTCATTGCGATAATGTTTCGCGCAAGAGATGTCATTCTCTCACAGCGCATGGGGTTGCGTTTGTATGCCATTGCGGACGAACCGACCTGCTTTTTCTCAAACGGCTCCTCAATTTCGCCGAGCCCCTGTAAAAGGCGTATGTCATTTGCACATTTTGAGGCAGTCTGCGCAATTCCCGAAAGAACGGATAATACGCGCGAATCAAGCTTTCTCGAATAAGTCTGTCCCGAAACCGGATATACCGCATCAAAGCCCATTTTTTCTGCAATTTTCATATCAAGCGTCTTTACCTTTTCATGGTCGCCTTCAAAAAGGCTCAGAAAGCTTGCCTGCGTACCTGTCGTGCCCTTGCTGCCGAGCAGCTTCAGCGAGCCGATTACATAATCGACATCATTTAAATCCATAAGCAAATCGTGCAGCCACAGACATGCACGTTTGCCGACGGTTGTGGGCTGTGCGGGCTGAAAATGTGTAAATCCGAGCGTCGGCAAAGCCTTGTACTTAAGAGCAAACTCCGACAGCTTTTCCATGACGAGCAGTATTTTTGCGCGTATAAGCTCAAGCGCCTCACGGATTATTATAATATCCGCATTATCGGTGACATAGCATGATGTTGCGCCGAGGTGGATAATTCCCTTTGCTTTCGGACATTTCAGACCGTATGCATACACATGAGCCATAACATCATGGCGTATTTCCTTCTCTTTTTCGGCAACAACATCGTAGTCGATATCGTTAGTGTGTGCCCTAAGCTCTGCAATCTGCTCTTCGCTGACGGGCAAACCAAGCTCATTTTCCGCCTCAGCCAAAGCCACCCAAAGCTTTCGCCAGGTTGAAAAACGCTTATCGGGAGAAAAGAGATACAGCATTTCCTTGCTTGAATATCTCAGATTAAACGGGCTTTCGTATATATCCTTCATCTGCAACCTTCCTTCGTCGTTATTTGATGTTTATTGTTATATACCTGCATTTATAAAGATATTTCCGGACTTTTTGCATTTTTGCTGCCAAGCGAAAAATCAATCCGAAAATAAGCCGAAACGCTTTTGCGTATCCTTATAAAAGGCTTTTACATACAAAAGCGTTTTGTATCAGAAATTATGTCAACAAAAAATGTATTGACCGTTAATTTTTTTATTATTTTTGTTCGCTGTGTTCATATTTTATCGCCGCGCCGACAAAGTCGCGGAACAGCGGATGAGCCCTGTCGGGACGCGATTTAAACTCGGGGTGGAACTGTACCGCGCAGAACCACGGATGGTCGGGCAGTTCAACAATTTCAACAAGGTTTCTCTCGGGGTTTACACCGCCGATTATCATGCCGCCTTCGGTAAATTTGCCCAAAAATTCATTGTTAAATTCATAACGGTGACGGTGGCGCTCGCTTATATCGCATGTGCCGTATGCAGCATGTGCAAGTGTGCCCTCATTCAGACGGCATGCATACGCACCGAGGCGCATTGTGCCGCCGAGCTGGTCAATACCGCGCTGGTCGGGCATAAGGTCAATTACCTTGTACGGCGAATCCGCATCAACTTCGCTTGTATGCGCACCCTTCATACCGAGCACATTGCGCGCATATTCTATAACTGCCATCTGCATGCCGAGGCATATTCCGAAAAACGGTATTTTGTTTTCGCGCGCATAGCGTACAGCCGTTATTTTGCCCTCGATACCGCGGCTGCCGAAACCGCCGGGGACAAGTATACCGCTTGTTTTGCCGATTTTTTCTTTAACGTTTTTTTCGTTAAGTTCCTCGGCGCTTACCCAGTTCAGATGCACTTTTGCACGGTGTGCAATTCCGGCATGGATAAATGATTCGGTGATACTGATGTATGCGTCCTGCTGTTCCGTATATTTTCCGACAACGGTTATATGAACCTCTGTCTGCGGATTTTTCAGATTATACACAATCTGCTCCCACTGTGACAAATCGGATTTGCCGCATGAAAGCCCCAGACGCTCGCACACGAGTTCGTCGAGCTTTTCTTCGTGGAGAAGCAACGGAACCTCATATATTGAGCTTGCGTTGCGGTTGTCGATAACATGTTCCTTCTTTACGCTGCAAAACAGAGCAAGCTTTTCTTTTAAATCGTCCGTTATGCCGTCATCGGTACGTGCGATAAGAAAATCGGGCGTAATTCCGAGATGGCGCAGTTTGTTTACACTGTGCTGCGCGGGTTTTGTCTTAAGTTCTCCCGTTGAAATTTCGGGCACAAGCACAACATGCAGAAACGCACAGTTCTGCGGACCCTGCTCAATCTGCATCTGCCTTATCGCCTCAAGGAAGGGGATACTTTCGATATCGCCGACAGTACCGCCGATTTCGGCAATAAGTACATCGGGTTTGCGCTCATTTGCAAGATCATACATGCCCTGCTTTATTTTGTTTGTAACATCGGGGATTACCTGAAGCGTCTTTTTTATATGCGCGTCGAACTGCATCTGCAAAAGCGAAAAATATACCTGCCCCTGCGTTATGTTGTTCAGATTCGTAAATTCGCCATCGGTAAAACGCTCATAGTGACCGAGGTCAAGATCAGTTTCCGCGCCGGAGTCAGTTACAAAAACCTCACCGTGCTGATACGGGCTCATGGTTCCCGGGTCAACGTTCAGATATGGGTCAAATTTCTGAATAGTAACGGAAAGTCCGCGGTTTTTCAGAAGCCTTGCAAGACATGCCGCCGTAATTCCCTTGCCGAGGGAGGATACAACGCCACCCGTAACAAATATGTATTTTGTGCTCATATATTTCACTCCTAAAAGATGATATCCGTTTATGCGGGCACAAAACATACCGACAGCCTGCCTTATGCACCCCGCAAATCAAACCATTTATAATAGTATACCATTTACGAGCGCGCCTTGCAACAAAAAACGGAAAAATATTGATGAAAAATAACGGTTTATTTTCTGGATATAAAAAAATTCCCAAAAAATTTTGCAAAAAAGATTGTAAAAACGGTAAAACAGGCAGCGACGGGCAAAATTTGTGTTACAAAAAAGATATCGGCATATTGACAGCGTCAGAGTAATATGCTAAAATTCAGATAAGATTTAAAGAAGGAAATTAAATGCATTTGCAGAAATATAAAAATTTTGCTGTGATATGATTTTAACTGAAAAATGAAAGGCGGATAAAAAATGAAAATTGCACTTCAGCTTTATTCAATCAGAGAAATAACGGAAAAAGACGGGCTTTGTGCAGCACTTGACAAGGCAAAGGAGATGGGCTATGACGGCGTCGAATTTGCCGGATTGTTCGGACTGAGCGCCGAAGAGGCAAAGGCGGAGCTTGACAAGAGAGGGCTTGGCTGCGCCGGATTTCATGACGGATATGAAGAGGTATTTAATAACACGGACGCGATGATTGAAAAAGCGAAAATATGCGGCGCGTACAGCCTTTGCGTGCCGTACTATGACACGGATTCGGCACAGGGCTGGGCAGACTTTGCCAAAAAGCTTGATGAGGCAGGAGCAAAGTTTGCAAAAGAGGGGATACTTTTCGGCTTCCATAACCATGAGCACGAAATCAGAACGATTGAGGGCGGAGTGCGCCCGATTGATATAATACTCGAAAACAGCAAACCCGAAAACGTATTTTTTGAGATGGATACGCGCCATGTGAAGGCGGCAGGGGAGGAGCCTGCTGAATTTGCAAAGAAATATTCGGGCAGAATGCCTGTTTTGCACGCAAGGGACTGGAATGGCAAAGAGGACTGCGATGTGGGCGGAGGCATTGTGGATTTTGTATCAACCGTACGCGAGGGCGGTATGCCGGAATGGTTTGTGGTAGAAAATGAAAATGAGGACCTTGAGATGAATATCCGCCAGCTCAAATCAAGTGTGAAATACCTGCGTGAAACATTTGAATAATAAACGGCTGACGTGAGAAAGGAGTATATATATGAACAGCGTTGACAATGATATAATCCCGCCGTTTCGATTGGCGGGAAATGTGTATTTTGTCGGGTCGTATAAGGCCTCATCGCATATGATAGCAACCGAAGAGGGACTTATACTGATTGATACGGGATATCCGGAAACGGCGGAGGTGATTTCGGAAGGAATAAAGGCTTTGGGATTTGATATTAAAAAGCTCAAATACATAATTCTTTCACATAAGCATTTGGACCACACGGGCGGCGTTACGCGGCTGCTCAGGTCCGCGCCGAATGCAAAAACATGCATAGGCAGAAGAGACGCCTGCTTTGCCGCGCAGAAGAATTTCCCGCCGGAATGTGTTTTTGAGCCTGATATAATCATAAACGACGGTGATATTATAAAACTCGGTTCGACGGAAATACTTTGTATGGAAACACCCGGGCATACTGCCGGAACACTGTCGTTCTTTTTTGATATTGAAGAAAACGGCAGATGTTTACGCGTCGGGTCTTTCGGCGGCGCAAGTGTGAACCAGATACGAAAAGACTGTCTTTATATATGGGAGCTTCCTTTCAGGCTCAGGGGCGAGTTTTATGAGTCAGTGCAGAAACTGAAAAAAGAACATGTCGATGTTTTTATGGCAAATCATTCATGGCAGAACAACACACGGGAAAGGTACGAGGAAAGTCTTACTTCAAAAGATAATCCGTTTGTTGATAGTACGCTGTGGGGAAATTTTCTGGAGCAGTGCGAAAAAAATCTTGAAGATATGATGATTGGGGAAAGCCGCAGCAGGTTTGTGAACTATGCACACAGGGGAGCGAGCGAATATGCGCCCGAGAACACTTTTGTGTCGTTTTATCTCGGAATTTTTATGGGTGCAAACGGAATTGAAACAGATGTACAGAGAACCAAAGACGGTGTACTTGTACTTTTTCATGATGACACAATTGACAGAATGACGGGAAAAAGCGGCTGTATAGCTGATTATTCCTATGATGAGCTGCAAAAATTTGATGTAATAAAAGGAGAGCTGAGCGACAAGATAGTAAGGCTTGAGGACTTTTTGAGGTTTTTTTCTCACAGGGATATAACTTTTGCAATAGAGTTGAAAGTTGACGGCATTGAGAAGGATACTGTTGATTTACTCAGAAAGTATAATATGCGGGACAAAACTTTTATAACTTCATTTTCTTTTGACAGAGTATGCGCGGCAAAAAAGTATGCGCCCGATTTCAGGGTTGGGTATCTGACGGCAGATATTAATGAAGAAACCGAAAAAGAGCTTATCAAAATCGGAGCGGACGAGCTTTGCCCGAAGGCAGAGAGTGTGACGCGCGAAAAGGTGCGTCATTGGCACAGACTTGGCTTTAACGTTCGGGCATGGGGAGTTTGTGACGAGAACTTAATGAAGAATGTATATGACTGCATGGCTGACGGAATGACGGTGAATTTTCCCGATAAGCTGCATGGTTATATAGAGGAAAAGCAATAAGAAGCCGGATAACAAAAGGGCAATGCGCGCGTGTTACTTTTATGAGTAATATGCGCGTTTATTTATATATTCAAAGACTGTCTTTTCTCAATTAAATCTTCTGAAAACAAGCATTCATCACTCATCTTCAAAGCCCTGACGATGAGTGATGAATGCTCTTGGCATCTCTGCCCTGCGTCAGACATATTATTCATTTTTGTACAATTACAGCACAACCTTTTGATTATAGCAGCAGCTTTATAAATTAATTGATTTACTACTTTACATTTACATGTTCTGCAAGCGGATTTGCAGAGCTGTTCCAATAGATAATTTTTGCACTTACCGCACCTGACGGCACCGCACCGACAGTAGACTCGATATATCCGCGGCGTATTGTCATATCGGGCACATATATGCCGGCAAGACTTTTGTCCGAATTGTAGTATGCGACACAAATCCGTTCCGCAAGAGGATTATATGAATTGGTTTTTACATATATGCTGCTGCCTGCTAGAGATGAAAGTGCAGAGATGCTTATAAGACCGTCTGTGTTTTTTATGGGAGCGTATATTTTTGCGCTTTCGCTGTCTGCTGCGTTATATTCGGCCTCGCTGATTGCTTCGCGCCCGCTTCCGTCAAACTTTGTTTTCACATATTCTGTTATGTAGTATTTGCCGTTTATGGTGTAGTACGGCTGACCTCCTGCTATCTGTGAAAGTTCAACCTGTTTATAATCGCAATACAAAAACTTTCCGTCTTTATATTTCATAAGCTTGTTTACCATGTTAAAGCAGTAATTTTTGTTTTCAAATTTCTTATCGCTGCACTGCGGAAGTGTGCTGCTCCAGCCGTAATGCCCTGTATTTGCAATGCCTTCATCGGACAGAAGGAAGTTGTCATGGCTTACCATTACGATGTTTGTTGGGTCGTCCCATGTAAGGTCGGCATGATACCAGCTATCCCCGAGTTTTATCATGCTCCAGCCATGGTTCATTGCGCGGCTCGATACATATTTTGACTCAATGCCGACGCGCGACAGAAGAAGGTTGTAAGCAAGCGAATATCCCTGACATACGCCGACATTATTCATAAATACCGAATATGATGTATACACCTCGCGCGGAATTTCTGTGCCCTCCTGTATATCGTAGTAGCTTGTGTTGTCCACGATGTAATCGTGCAGAGCAAGCGCCTTATCTTCATCGCTCATGCCCTCACTGATTACGGACGCAATTATGTAATCGGCTTTTGACAGAAAGGCGAGGTTTTCCTCCTCGGTTATATCCAGTGTAAATATTTTTATGCTTGCAAGAGTGTCGCCCGGCTTCGGTACACCCGAAGAGTCTGTAATTATTCCAAAACCGTAGCGCGTTTCGAGATAGTAGAGCTCGGGGTGTTCATATATTACGCTTAATACAATCTGTTCGGCGTCCGAAGCATATTTATACTTTATGCCTAGCGAGGATATGTCTATGCTGTCGGTCTGTTTTGCTTTTGCCGCATTATATATAAGCTCATACAGTGCGTCGCACGTTTCCTGCGAAAGCTCTTCGGCGCCGATCTTGCCGCTCAGAGCGCGTGCGTCAAAATATACATATGTCACATTGTTTTGCGCCCCGCCGCCCGACGAGAAAGCTGTCTGACCGGCTATGAGCATGAAAACGCACAGAAGCGCCGCCAGTCTGCGAAAAATTTTGATACTGTTCATCATATTACCTCCGCATAAAAATATATGACCGCCATAATTTGCAAAAAACTTCTGGATTTATAAAAAGCCGTTAATCTATCGAAAAGTCCTCGGCGCTGTATTCATCTCCGAGTCCTTTTTTTCGTCTGACTTTACGTTTAAAAACATCATATTTATATTTTTTACATACATAATTATATGGCACAACGCCGTATTTATCACACAAAACATCAAGTGTGTCGGGAATGGGTTTCCCTTTTTGGCATAGTGCGCATTTTTTTTCTACATCATCGGAATACATAAAAAAATCTCCGTTTCGGCAGAGGCTGATGTGAAAAATTTCATACCGGCGCTGCCATGTGTTATTTATGGTTAATGTCTTGTAAGCGCCGCTTTGTGCGACTCGTCAACCGCACGCATGATTTCGTCTTTGCCTATGACGCTTTTTCCGCTGCCGCGGCGAAGACACATCAGATATTCAATATTGCCCTCGGGACCTTTTATCGGAGAATATGTCAGCGCACAGACGTCAAAACCGTTTTCCAGCGCATAGCCGATACAGTTTTCTATTACTTCGGCATGCACATCTGCGTCACTCACGACGCCTTTATCACCAACTTGCTCGCGCCTTGCCTCAAACTGCGGTTTGACAAGAACGACTGCGCTGCCGTCATCGGTCATGACAGAGCGCATAACGGGAAGTATCAGTTTAAGCGATATAAACGATACATCAACCGACACAAAGCTCGGTTTTTCCTCCAAATCGTCAGCCGTAACGTAGCGTATATTTGTCCTTTCCATGTTTATAACGCGGCTGTCGCTGCGAAGTTTCCATGCAAGCTGACCATAGCCCACATCAACGCTGTATACCTTTGAGGCGCCGTTTATCAGCATGCAGTCCGTAAAGCCGCCCGTTGACGCACCTATGTCCATAGCAACAGCTCCGTCAAGGCTTATGCCGAAAGTTTCGATAGCTTTGTGCAGTTTAAGTCCGCCGCGGCTGACATAGCGCTGTTCTTTGTCGCGCACCTCAACATGTGCATTTGCATCAAGTTTTTGCCCTGCGGTGTCACAGCGCACCTCGCCTATATACACAACACCGCTCATTATAAGCGCACGCGCATGTGTGATGTCGTCTGCGAGTGCGCGCATAACGAGGTATTCATCTGCTCTGATTTTTTTTGCCAATATAATACATTCCTCTCAGTGTGCTTATGCGCCGTGTTTCTTTTCAGCGGCGGGTATTTTTTACGGATACCGCCCATTCGCATATACTGTCACAGTCAAGCCCGAAACGGCGGTGTATCGATGAAACGGACGCCTGTGCCACAAACTCGTTGTAGCCGCGGTTTTCAATCAGCACACCGACACCGTTTTTTTCAAGCATTGCGCCGATTGCTTCGCCTGCGCCGCCATAAATGATACCGTCCTCCAGAGTAAGAACCGCGCCTGTCTTTTTTGCCGATTTAAGTATTGTCTGTTCATCAAGCGGCTTGATTGTGCGTAGGTTTATGACCTCCGCACTTATACCGAGCTCATTAAGCTTTTTTGATGCACACACGGCAGCCTCCAGCAGATTGCCTGCCGCAATCAGGGTAACATCGCTGCCTTCACGCACAACATCGCTTTTGCCGAAAACAAAATCCGACCTTTCGCCGAGATACTGTTCGCGTCCGCGCGGATAGCGTATGCATATGGGACCTTTGTGTTCGAGAACCGCATATTTGAGCATGTGCTCAAGCTCATAAAAGCATGACGGCGCCAGAATTGCCATATTCGGAATTTGGCGCATAAACGCAATATCAAATACGCCCTGGTGAGTTTCACCGTCGGCACCGACAACGCCTGCACGGTCTATTCCGAAAACAACATGCAGATTTTGCATGGCAACATCATGTATTATCTGGTCATATGCTCTCTGAAGAAATGACGAATATATGCATACAACGGGTATAAAACCGCTTATGGCAAGCCCTGCGGCGCTTGTTACCGCATGTGCCTCACATATGCCTACGTCAAAAAAACGCTTTGGAAGCAAGCGCGAAAATACACGCAGTCCGCTGCCGAGAGTCATCGCGGGGCTTATTGCGACAACTTTTTCGTTGGCGCGCGCTATATGCACAAGGTGGCGGCCGAATATCGCGGAATAATCGGCAGTGACCTTGTTTCGTATGATATCGCCGGATTGTATATCAAAGCGTGAAATTCCGTGAAAGGTCTGCGGTTTTGTTTCCGCCGGCTTGTAGCCGTAGCCCTTTTTTGTACAGACATGAACGATTACGGGACCTTTTGTGTTTTTTGCATGTTCAAGCATTCTTGATACTCTTGAAATGTCGTGTCCGTTAACCGGTCCGAGATATGTAAAGCCCAAATCTTCAAACATGTTTTCCTGCATAAGCGTATGCTTAATTCCGTCCTTTATGTCCTTCATAAATTTCGTAAGAAGCTTTCCGCCCGGGATTTTGTCGAGAGTGTGCTCTGTCACAGACTTTATTTTTGAGTATGAGCGCCTTGTGCGTATGCGCGATAAATATTCGCTCATTCCGCCAACGTTTCTGCTGACACTCATCTCATTATCGTTTAATATGACAATCAAATCGTTTTTTGCGTTTCCGGCGTCACAGATTGCCTCATATGCGAGTCCGCCCGTAAGTGCGCCGTCGCCGATAAGCGCGATAACTTTATAGTCATCATGTTTCAAATCGCGCGCCCTTGCAAGACCGAGCGCCGCAGATATTGAGGTTGAGCTGTGGCCCGTGTTAAAGGAGTCATATTCGCTCTCCTGCGTTTTCGGAAATCCCGACAGACCGTCCTCCTGGCGCAGAGTTGGAAATTTATCTTTGCGCCCCGTCAGTATTTTATGCACATATGACTGATGACCGACATCAAAAACGATTTTGTCGCGCGGCATGTCAAAAACGCGGTGAATTGCTACCGTGAGCTCCACCACGCCCAGATTTGACGCAAGATGTCCGCCCGTTTTTGATACAGCGTTTATCAAAAAAGTCCTTATCTGCGCACACAGCGTATTAAGCTGTTCCGTATTCATATTTTTTATATCAGCGGGAAAATTCACATTGTCCAGTAATTTTTCCATAAAAAATCTCCATTCCGTCGCCATGCGTCGGCACAAAAAGTAAAACGGCAATCTCCTATCCGCATGGCAAGGAATGATAAGAGATTTTTTTGCCCAAGTGCGTTTTTTGAAGGCATTAGACTTCAAAAAAGATTCGCACGGGCTATTAATCCGCCGGAGGCTAATGTGAAAGGGACTTTCACATTAAATCTCCATTCCGTCGCCATGCGTCGGCACAAAAGTAAAACGGAAATCTCCTATCCGCATGGCAAGGAATGATAAGAGATTTTTTTGCCCGATTTAATATTTTGGTATTTGCGGTTATTTTTTTCGGCTTGATTTTTGCTTTCTGTGCTTTCCGAAAGAAAATATCTTCTTTATATAATACAAAAGTTTTCCAATGACAAAAACAACAGTGTTGTTGTTTTTCATTGCAATTCCTTTGCCGGCTGCTTTTCCGCCGATCATAACTGCCGCAACAAATCCCGTAAAACCGAGGCTTATGACGGTTGAATTTATGCTTTGGCTGCCGCTGCATATTATAACAACTATTGCGGTTGTCATTGCACCGCTTATGACGCCGGCAATGTCGCCGATTACATCGTTGCACAGACTCGAAATCTGCGCCGCGCGTCTGATTATTGCAACGCTCTCTTTTGCGCCCGGGATTTTTTTTGCCGCCATGGCATGAAACGGCTCTTCGCTTGCCGTTGATACGGCAACGCCCGCTATGTCAAAAATTATGCCCAAAAAGACTATAAGACACAGCATTGCAACCGCCGCAGCAAGTCCCATTTCCTCCGCGCCGGAGGTCAGTGCGCTTATTGTCACGGACAAAACGAATGCCCATATTGTAACGCTTACCGTCCATTTATGGCTGACTTTCAGATTTTGTCCGGCGCTTTTAACTTTTAATTTCTGCCGTTTTCCCAATATAAAAATCTCCGTTCTGCCGCCGCGGCGGCATAAGTAATATAAGTCCTATGAGCAGACCTTTTGTGCGGTATGTAAGAAGCATATAGCCTACGGTGGCAATCTGCAAAGTAAATTTTGCGGCTTGAGGTCAGGTAGGCTTTCCCAGAACGCTGCCGAAATGTCGCCATATCGGCGGTTTCCCTTTAAAGCGTTCTATGCATACGTTACCGCATACATGACCTGATTGCCACTTAGTCCGCATTTCAATCCCTTGCAAATCAGCAGAACAACAGTCTAGGAGGTTTCCTCGGCAGCCAAACCTGCTCTTAGCCTCTTTTGCAGAAAGAATTTCAAACAGCGATAGCGGCTGCACATTGGCCAATGCTCAGCTGCCTGTCCGTTATCCCGACTCTTTCCACTCAAGGCAGGCTACACTGCACCCAGCGCAAACAGCACCGATATGCAGGTTTTACCCTAAGTCGTAACTGTTTATGCACGGCTTTTGCCGAACACAGAGGCAGCCACAAGATTAGGTCTCCGCGGTAATGGGGTTCGGCGCCCGCATGCCATTGCGGACCGCCCCAAAACCTTAACTTCCAGCACCTGCCCCGAACTGGGCGTTCAAAGCAAGCACCAGAAACTTCATCGATATGCCCTTCAACGGATTTTTAGGCCCGTCCTGGAAACAGGAAGAACTGACTAGAATACTGCGCCACCGTAACTTATATGCCGCTTACACGGCTATTTTACCACATTATTTGCGCATTATTAAAATTCACTTAGATAATATCATATTTTTTGTTTTTTGTAAAGCCCTGTATGTGCCGAATAGTGGGTTACAGTGTGTTTTGGGCATAAAAAAACAGGAACAAGTTCGCATTGCTCCTGTTTTGGACGAGGTGAACGATTTAGGTATTTTAGTTTTGATTTTAAAATTAACGGACTATTCATAACATCTTTTTGTTCCTTGCTTATTCATTTTTCACCATTACTTATTACTTTTCAAAATCGGCAAGATTTTTTAGTGAAGAGTGAATAAGGAATAGTGAAAAAGTAAAATCGGCAAGCGCAAGACCGTTTACCGATTTTGGTACACCATCGGGGGCTCGAACCCCGGACACCCTGATTAAGAGTCAGGTGCTCTACCAACTGAGCTAATGGTGCATATCAAAAATATTAAACTAAATTCAACCGACTTTAATATTATACACCCATATTTATACTTTGTCAAGGAAAAAATAAAAAAAATTACATAAAAAATTTTTGCCGCATTAAACACAACGAAAACGGCGCCGCAGACATTCCGGCGGCGCTTTCTGGCAGATAAAAATTTTGATTTACCCGTTTTTGCTGTTCTCAATAAAACTCAAAGCAATTTCAAGCTTGTTTTTTAAAACGCTGACTTCGCGCCCGAGCGCACCCACGGCAGATTTCAGGCGGACAATTTCGGAGGTGTTTTCTTCTTTTCCGCTGCCGGAGGCATGCTGTATAAAGCGGCGGTCGGGTATCGGCAGACTTGATGATTTCGGCATATTTTTTGTGCCTGTACCGACATTAAAGAAACGCAGTTCCTTTCCGGAAAAGTATCCTGCCTCCATACTGCGCTCATTGTTTCGCCTGATGCCAAACATTATGGGTTCGGATGCGGTTGACATAATTCTGACAGGGGCGCTGAAATTGCCTGTGTTTTCTGAGCGTACCGCATACATGACATTTCTCTGCTGCTGCCATACAACATATGTTTTGCCGCCGCAGAAGGTTATGTACGGCGGAGCATTGTGCATACCGGAAACATACGGGAGCAGCGCCTCGTCGTCATATTTACCCTCATTTGCACGCATAAGATACACAATAAAATTTTCGCGCACAAAACACACATGATGTCTGCCGAATGGGTCGGTTGCGGCATATATATGTTTGCATGCACCTTTTGAGAGTGCACGAAATTCACCGAGAGCTTTTGAGGACCATTTATACATCTTACAGCCGAATTCGTTATTTTCGCTTTGATAGTATATGTAAGTGTTCAGCTCGCTGTCCGAAACGGCGTAGAACGGCTGTGCACAGCTTTGTACGGCTGCTACGACAACAGGTTCGGCGCCTCCGCCGAGAAGCTGCTGCACCAAAAGTTTCTTCCCGCCGGAATTTATTGTATAAAACAGCTGGACGCAGCTGCCCGTCGGCAGCAGGAAGAAGTTTTTCTCATATGCCCCGCGTGTTTTACTCATAAGGAGAGTATATTTGTGCCATTTTGAGTCGAAATATTTGAGAAATATCAAATCGCCCTGCATATTCTGACACACAAGGTATAACTCGCTGCCAAGCTTGCATACGTCATAGTCGCGGTATGCGTCATCAAGCAATACTTGTACGCCGGTTGGAGAATCTATACACAGACCGCTGCCGGCGGAATGGAAAAAAATAATTTTTCTTCCGTCGTCATAATATATAATTTTATAATTTTCACGCATTATGAAATACCTCCGCCGATTTATTTCAGTATGTTTCGGAACCGCTCCTGCAATATCAAATTCAATACTATTATATGGACGGACATGTCGCAACATTACTGTTTTATGCATACTATATACCATAGGGAGAAACGGTGCGCTGCAAAGCGCCGGATAAATATATAAAACAGAAGGCTTGGATTATTGTGTAAAAAAGACTGTTGTAAAAATAAAAAATTAAGAAGGTGACTGCGTGGACTACATTTTGACTGTGTTTAACTCTGTTACTGCCGCAAACAGAGCGCAAAAGCTTCTGAAAAAGACAGCGGACTATGCTGCAGTGGTACAGTTGCCTCCAAATCTCGGCATACGCGGCTGCAATTATTGTCTGCGGACAAAATATGCGGACGGCGCTGCGGTTCGGGAGCTTGCATTGGACCACGGTCTGAGCATAAGAGCTGTTTTTGCGGAAAGGGAAATAAAAGGACAGAAGGTGTATGAACAGCTATGATTTATCTTGATTATGCAGCAACATCATTCAAAAAACCGGAAAGCGTATATAAAACGCTCGGCACGCTGACGCGAAAACTCAGTGCAAATGCCGGACACGGCGCAAGCACACTTGCTATGGCGGCATCGGCGCATGTTTATGACGCCGCGGAACAGGCGGCGCTGCTGTTCGGCATATCTTCGCCCGAAAACATTGCGTTTACAAACAATACTACGCTTGCGCTGAATATGGCAATCAAAGGAGCTGCCGGAGCGGGCGGACATATTATTATGACCTCTATGGAGCATAACTCCGTCGCAAGGCCTGTGTATGCGTGCGGCGCAGACTATACAATCGTGAGGGCGGACAGTACAGGCATTGTAAATCCGCAGAATATAGAAAAAGCCATACGCGCAAACACATCGCTCGTTGTTGTAAACCATGCCTCAAACGTATGCGGAAGCATACAGGATATAGACACAATCGGGCAAATATGCAAAGAGCGCAGGGTTTTGTTTTTAGTAGACTCGGCGCAGAGTGCGGGGGTGCTTGATATCGATGTGGAAAGGCAAAATATCGATATGCTTGCTTTTGCCGGACACAAATCGCTTATGGGACCTCTCGGTACGGGAGGACTGTATGTGAGAGACGGACTGAGGCTTTCCACCATACTTGAGGGAGGCAGCGGCAGCAATTCGGAGAGCGCATATCAGAGCGAGTTTATGCCGGACAGACTTGTGAGCGGCACAATGAATATGCCGGCAATAGCTGCGCTGGGAGAAGGAATAAAGTTTGTGCGCAAAATCGGCACAGAGGAAATACTCGGGCATGAGCGGCTTTTGAGCAGACGTTTCCGTGACGGACTCAGGAACATAGACGGCGTAACGGTGTATGGTGCGGAAAGCGAAAAAAGCGTCGGAGTTGTAAGTATGAATGTTGAAGGGAAGAGCTGTGTTGAAACGGCACGGCTTCTGGACAGCGAGTATAAAATTGCCGTCCGCGGAGGACTGCATTGCGCGCCTCTGGCACATGGCACAATCGGCACGCTTGAGTCGGGGGGCACGGTGCGGTTTTCATTCGGATATTATACAACACGCGCGCATGTTGACAGTGCGCTGCGTGCCGTAAGTGAAATTGCGCGCGGAAAGTGATTATTTAAAGTGATTATTTATTGTGCATGGAATGCATAAAAAGCATATTAAACGTATAAAAAAAGACAACTCTGCCAAAAATATAAACGGAGATATCCGATAAACGGTATAAACTCTTGTTGATACGCGGCAAAAAACGGTTTGCCGTATGAAAGGCGGAGATAATTAATGAAAATATGGAATTGGTGCATATCGGGAGCAATTGTACTTGCGGTAGGTTTCGGAGCAGGATATTACAGCGCACGGACCTTTGAGGGAAATGCGGCGGTAAAAAGCGAAACAAAGGCGGAGGAAATAAAGGGTGAGAGCAGCACGGCGGCTCTTCCTTCTGCAAGCCCTTCTGCCGCAGAAGGCGGCGATGAGGACACAAAGGTAAATGCGGCGGGAGAGGTATATGATACGCCGCCCGATGAAAACGGAGATAACGCGGGAAAACAGTATTACATGCTTAAAGAGTATCAGGGCAAAATCGCCATATATAAAGTGTATGCTTCGGGGCAGACAACGCTGATGAGCATAGTTGATGTAGGCGTCGAATCGCTGCCCGAAAGCGACCGCAAATCGCTAAGAAGGGGAATAGGTGCTGCGAGCGAAGAGGAAATGCTTCAGCTTATTGAAGATTATACGAGCTGACAGGGGGCATGAGCAGGTCATTGTGCAAACAAAAAAGACGGTGTATTTTAACACTGTTTTTTTGTTTGCGGCAAGACTTAAATATCAGCGGTCTGAATTGAGTTTTTATCGGTGTTTACAGCGTAACTTTTACCGTGGTCAAACATTCTTTTTCCGTCGCCGATTATGTAGCTGACATTTACGTCAAAATATTTTGCAAGACGAACAAGATTTTGTGTGCTCGGAATTACTTTGTCATGCTCGTAACTTGATATTGTACTTTTGCTGACATTAATTACATGTCCAATTTCGGCTTGCGTCTTTTGCTTCATTGAACGTAAAAATTTAAGCCTCTCTCCCAATGTAGACATAGATCCACCACTCCGTTGTCGAAATATTAATTAAATATATAACTATCAGGTCAAGTTGCGGTAATCACAGGCTTATGCCCGGAAATTTTTAAGCATGTCGTTTGGCTCAACGTTGAGTATGCGGCAGAAGCATGCAAACTCGTAGTCGGTAACCATACGCATGTTGTTTTCGATTTTGCTTATCATCTGCTGGTCAATATTTATATTCATCGTTTGCATTTTAGCAGATAATTGCCCCTGCGTCAAGCCATTTTTTATTCTGATTTCTCTGAGTGACTTATGAATGAGGTTTTTATTTTCGCCATAAATTATCTTTTTCATAAAATATCACAACTCCAAATACACCAAAGTAACGTAATTTACTCTACTTTAACATAAATTTTACCAATTGGTACGTCATATAGACGTAAAAAGGCTTTTTTGGGGGCTGTAAGACATGAAAAAGTACAAGAAGGGCTATGGCTTGACAGTAAAAATCTCTCTTGTTATAATATATTCATAACGAAGGACGTGAAAATATGAAAAAGGTAATATTTGCAGCGCTGACAATGGCAGCGCTGATATTTGCCGTAAACAGTGCGTATGCATATTCCGGCGATGAACTTTTGGCTGTGTGCGACCCGAACAGTCAAAAGTACGGATATGCGGAAAAAAACGGAAAAATAAAAATACCGTATATGTATAATATTGCAAATGACTTCTCGTGCGGTGCGGCATTGGTGGGCCGTAGCGGAAAGCTTTATTATATAGATGCATATAACCGCGTAATGTTTAATTCGGATACGGGTGAGTACAGATTTTATTATAATTTCAGCGAAGATTTGTGCGTGGCATCAAAGAACGGCAAATTCGGCTATTTAAATAAAGACGGCAGTGTTGCAATCGATTTTATATATGATGATGCCTACAGTTTTTGCGAGGGGCTTGCATGTGTATCAAGGGACGGCAGAGCCGGTTATATAGACAGAGAAGGAAAAACGGCAGTTGATTTCATATATGATGACGGCGAAAGCTTTAAAGAAGGGCTTGCGCGCGTAAACAAAAACGGACGCTACGGCTTTATCGATAAAAGCGGCAGACGGTGTGTGCCGGCTATATATGAAACGGCTGCGGAATTTTGCGAAGGTGTTTCGTGCGTAAAGCTCGGCGGCATGTATACATATGTCGGCAAAAACGGCTACATATATTTTCCGCCGGTATTTGAAGAGGCGAAAAGCTTTAAAAACGGATCTGCCCTTGTGAAAATAAACGGGAAATACGGTAGGATACGTCTTGACGGGACATATAAGGCGCTGCCGAAATTTGACAGCTACCGTGAGTTTCACGGAAAATATGCGGTGGCGGGAAAGTATGACGAAAACGGAAATTTGCTTTTCGGTATAACGGACGAATATGCAAACCGCGTAACGCCGATGATATATGAAAAAATAATATATAACGACGGCGTATATGCGATGTATCGGAACGGTAAAACAGTATTTGTTGATGATGAGTTGAATGAGATTGTGCCGGACGATACGGAAATGCTGCAAATAAATTAAAAAAACAGTTGACACGGCGGAAACTGTGTGCTATAATAATCAAGAAAACAAAGCAGAGTATGTTTACTCTCACCGTACGGCAAAGCCTATCCGGTTAAATATGTTCACTGTTGTGCCCGTGTATGGGCGTTATGTGCGTGTATTTGCGGATAAACTTTGTTTATCCGCTTTTTATTTTGCGGATATGGGTGTGCGGCATAAATTTTTAAGCAATATAAAATTTAAATGGATGGTGGTTTATATCAGTAACAAAGAGCGGCAAATCAATGAACAAATCCGTGACAAAGAGGTCAGACTTATCGGTGATGACGGAACACAGTTCGGCGTTGTGAGCAATGATAAGGCACAGCAGATGGCTGCCGAGGCAAACCTCGACCTTGTAAAGATTGCACCTACGGCAAATCCGCCGGTGTGCAGGATTATGGATTACGGAAAGTATAAATTTGAGGTTGCAAAGCGTGAGAAGGAAAACCGTAAGAACCAGAAGGTTATGGAGGTTAAAGAGGTGCGCCTTTCTCCGTCTATTGATACGCATGATTTTGAAACGAAGCTTAACTCCGCAATAAAATTTTTGAAGAGCGGAAGCAAGGTTAAGGTTACGGTGCGTTTCCGCGGCCGCGAAATTCATCATTCATCAATCGGCGCAGAGCTTTTGAATAAGTTTGCCGAGGCTGCGGCAGAATACGGCAGCGTTGATAAAAATGCAAAGCTTGAAGGCAGAAACATGGCAATGTACATGGCGCCGAAGGCGTAAAAGAGATAGTTACACATGTCCCGCAGGACGGGGGATGATACTATTATAAAATCAATAAAATTGGAAGGAGTGTATTGTTCATGCCTAAAATAAAGACACACAGGGGCGCGGCAAAAAGATTTTCTTTGACAAAATCCGGTAAGGTTAAAAGAGGAAGCGCATACAGAAGCCACATTTTGACCAAGAAGTCCACGAAGAGAAAAAGAGGTCTTCGTATGCCTGCATATGCAAGCCCGGCTAACGAAGCAAACATCAAAAAGTTGATTCCATACAAATAAAAACAGATTTTGAAAGAAGGGAAATAAGCAATGGCAAGAATAAAAGGCGCTATGACCACAAGAAAAAGACATAAAAAGATTTTGAAGCTTGCAAAGGGTTACCGCGGAGCAAAGAGCAAGCTCTACAGAACGGCTAACGAAGCTGTTATGAAGTCGCTTGTATACGCATATATAGGCAGAAAGCAGAAGAAGAGAGAATTCCGCCGTATGTGGATAGCAAGAATAAGCGCTGCGGCAAAGATGAACGGTATGAATTATTCGAGATTTATGAACGGTCTTAAGAAGGCAAATATCGACATAAACAGAAAGATGCTTTCTGAGATTGCAATTGCAGATCCGGCTGTATTCACAGAGCTGGTTGAGAAAGCAAAGGCTGCTCTCTAATCAGGTAAAATTTCGGAGTTTTCGCTTTTTGCGAAAGCTCCGTTTTGATTTTTAGAGGTTTAATTTCAGGAAATTGATTTTTAAAGCGGAAAATATTTTTTACGAAAAACTAATAATAAAAGCTATAGAAATGAGGGTCAATCATGACTTATACATTTAAACCGAAAGGTGTTTGTTCGGTTCAGATAAATATAGATGTTGATGAGAAAACGTCAACGATTAACAGTGTTGAATTTGTAGGCGGTTGCAGCGGCAACACGCAGGGCGTGGCAAAGCTTGCGGAGGGCAGAAAGCTTGATGAAGTTATAGATTCTTTGGCAGGGATACGCTGCGGCTATAAGGAAACATCATGTCCCGACCAGCTCGCATGTGCATTGAAAAAAATAAAAGAGGGCGCATAATTCCCTTTTCATACGATGAAATACCACCCGCTGTACGGGCGGATATTTATTTGGTTTAACTAATCTGCAAAAGAATATTGTGTATCCGTTATATTCACGCATCTCTTATCAAGAGTTGTGTGAATTTTTTTGTCTTTTCCGATAATTATTGCGTCATAACCGCGGTTTTTTGCAAGATTGAGCGCCTCTTTGACAGGCAGCATATATGCGGAGGTGGAAAGAGCGTCTGCCTCGGCAGAGCGTGCACCGATTATCGTCACGCTGTCGGCTTCGCCGTCATACGGATAGCCCGTGCGCGGGTCAAAAATATGGTGATACATAATTCCGTCCTGTGTGAAATTGCGCTCATATGCTCCCGATGTCACAATGTTTTGCGCACTGTTGTTACATGTGACGGAAACGGCTGCACAATATGAGCCTGACGGCGCAAACGGGGTTTGTATGCCAACGGTCCACGGCTTATTTGCAGAAAAGCCGAATTTATTGCTCATGAAATTTTCAAACTGCGTCGTATTTGAGCCGATTACGCACACGTTGCCGCCAAGGTTTATCAGCGCTTTGCGGCAGCCGCTGTTAACCATGCTTTCTGCGGCAATATCGGCGGCATATCCTTTTGCTATGCCTCCCAAATCAATCTGCATATTGTCAAGCAGGAATGTCACTGTTTTGTTTTCCTTATCAAGCGCCATATTTTTATATCCGACATGTGTCAGCGCTTCGGCAATTTCGCAGTCAGACGGAACGCGCGGATTTTCGGAAATATTCCATAAATCCGTAACGGGCTTTATGGTAACATCGAATAAACCGCTCGTTGCTTCGCTGTATTCATATGCCGTTTGCAATATGTCAAACAGTGCGTCGCTCACATGTATGGGCGTATCTTTTGCAGCGCTGCTGTTGAGCCTGCTGACCTCGCTCTCATCTATGTAGGCGCTGAAATGTTTTTCGACCTCGCTGACAGCCGCAGCAGCGTTCTCTGCCGCAGCGGCGGCATTTGTACCGTATGCGGTCACAGAAGTGTATGTGTTCATGGCAAAGCTTGTTTTTGTGTGACTGATACCGTCCGATGCCATCCGGTACAAAAACATGCATATGCCTGCCAGCAGCGCCGATGCTATTATGTATTTTGTAAGACTTTTGAGCTTCATATGGGGCACAATACCTCCGATAATCAGATTATACAGTATTTATTATACAGGAGATGGGCAAAAAAGTAAATATACAGATTGTTTCCGTAGCTTTCTTTATATTAAAAAAGCGACGGTTTCCCAAATATGAAAACACATCGCTTTTTGTTTTTTTATTTAATTCGCTGCTCAGATTGTGCCGAAAAGCCTGTCGCCGGCATCGCCCAGACCGGGCACTATGTAACCGTGCTCATTAAGCTTTTCATCAACAGTGCCGCAGAACACATCAACGTCCGGATGTGCGTCTGTAACTGCCTTCACACCCTCGGGCGATGCAATTATGCACATCAGCTTTATGCGTTTTGCGCCGCGCTTTTTGATGAAATCAATAGCCGCCGCACTGCTTCCGCCTGTTGCAAGCATCGGGTCAAGAACGAGCACCTGTCTTTGTGCCACATCGGGGGGGAGCTTGCAGTAATATTCCACAGGCTCAAGTGTTTCGTGGTCGCGGTATAAGCCTATGTGTCCAACTTTTGCGGCAGGAATCAGGCTCATAAGCGCATCAACCATTCCGAGACCTGCTCTGAGGATAGGAACAAGTGCAACCTGCTTGCTGATAAATTTTCCTGTTGTCTTTGCGATAGGTGTTTCAACCTCGCGCTCTGTAAGCGCCAAATCGCGCGTTGCTTCATAGCCCATCAGAAGTGCAATTTCGTATGCCAGTTCGCGGAAATCTTTTACAGAAGTATCTTTGTCGCGGAGCATGGAAATTTTATGCACTATGAGAGGATGATCCATGATATGTACGTTACTCATCATAATCCACTCTTTTCATATTATATTTTAGTTGCTTTTTGTACGTATTAAAGCTTAAAATCAACGCCTTTTTCTGAGGAGGCGTCCTCATCTGCCACAAACTCAAAATCCTTGCCGGGCAGTACTGCATTAAGCAGTATACCGAGTATTGCAGCAATTGCAAGACCTGTGAGCGTTATGGGTGTGCCGGCAACAGTAAATGTAAGACCGCCGATTGAGTTAAATCCGAGCGCCGTTACAAGTATTGTTGCAGTTATAATAATGTTTCTGCTCTTTGAAAGGTCAACTCTGTTTTCAACAAGGTTTCTTGTACCGATTGCCGAAATCATACCGTAGAGGATAAGCGATACACCGCCGATTACGGCTGTCGGAATAAGGCTGATACATGCTGCAACCTTCGGTGAGAAGGAGAGAATTACTGCAAAATATGCCGCAATTCTGATAACGCGGGGGTCATAAATCTTTGTAAGAGCAAGTACGCCCGTGTTTTCGCCGTATGTTGTATTTGCAGGACCACCGAACACAGCCGAAAGCGAAGTTGCAAGACCGTCGCCGAGAAGCGTTCTGTGCAGACCGGGGTCAGCTATGAAGTTTTTGCCTACGGTTGAGCTTATTGCCGAGATATCGCCGATGTGCTCCATCATTGACGCAAGCGCAATCGGAACAATAGCGATTATAGCCGAAATGCTCTTTGCGCTGTCGGTTGCCGAAAATACCGTAAGTCTTGTATCAATCGGCCAGCCGAACCACGGAGCTGTCATGAGCGCTTCAATTTTTGCCGGCTCAAATACCGTAATTCCGCAAAGCTGCATAATTACGGCAGCAAGACATGAAACGAATATGCCTATAAGTATGGGAACAATCTTAACCATGCCTTTGCCGAATATGTTGCATATTACGATTGCGGCAAAAGCTATTATTGCGATAATCCAATTAGAATTGCAGTTTGTGATTGCAGAAGGTGCGAGAATAAGTCCGATAGCAATAATGATAGGTCCCGTAACAACAGGCGGGAAGAACTTCATAACTCTTTTTACATCACACAATTTAAACAGAAGTGCAAGAACCAAATAAAGCAGACCGGCAAAAACAACGCCGAGTGAAGCATACGGAAGCATTTCAATATTGGGCTGTCCGTCAATAAGAGGAGCAATTGCGGCATATCCGCCGAGAAATGCGAATGATGAACCGAGAAATGCAGGTACTTTAAATTTTGTAAGTACATGGAACAAAAGCGTTCCCAGACCTGCCATAAGCAATGTTGTGGAAACATCAAGGCCTGTCAGAAGCGGCACAAGCACGGTTGCACCAAACATGGCAAACATGTGCTGGGCGCCCAGTATTAAGTCTTTTCCGGTTAGTTTCTTCAAAAAACAACACACCCTTCGTATATTTATTTTTGATTTTAGGCAAAATTTTTTTGCCCGTTTAAAAATGGGCAAAAAAATTTCTACAACCTATTGAAATTTATTATACACTAAGTTGCGGCATTTGTCTACAAAAATTTTAACAAATTTGAAAAAATATTGTTTTTTCTTGTCGATAAGGCGGATTTACGGCATAAAAAATCAAAGAACAAACCCGCCGTTCGGACTTAACACCTGACCCGTTATAAAGTCTGCCTCATCGCCCGAAAGAAAGCATACCGCATTTGCAACATCTTCGGCGTTGCCGAGGCGGCGCTGCGGAGTCTGCTCTATAAGCGCACATTTGTCCTCCTCTGACAGATTTGAGTTCATATCCGTGTCGATTACGCCCGGGGCAACACAATTTACGCATATGCCGCTCGGACCAAGCTCGCTTGCAAGCGCTTTTGTAAAGCCTATTACGGCGGCTTTTGAGGCAGAGTAAGCAACCTCACATGACGCACCGCAAATCCCCCATATCGAGGATATGTTAACGATTTTACCGCTTTTGTTTTTAAGCATATAGGGAAGGGCGCAGTGCACAGTATTAAACATGCCTTTTACGTTCACGCCGAAAATATTGTCCCAGTCATTTTCGCTCATATCGCCGAAAAGCATGGTTTTTGCAATGCCTGCATTATTTATAAGAATATCGACGCCGCCAAAACGCTTGTTTATAAGCTCAAACATTGCGCTTACAGCCGAAAAATCGGATATGTCGCATGCGAAAGCTTCGGCATATCCGCCAAAGTCCGAAATAGTGCGCACAAGCTCTGCTGCTGCAGCTTCGCTTTTGTTATAATTTATAATCACCCTGTGACCGAGATGTGCAAATTTCAGCGCACATGCGCGCCCGATGCCGCGTGATGCGCCCGTAATGAGCACGGTTTTTGATTTTACCATGTTAAACCACTCTTTTTCGTATAATTTATTCAGTCCTGTATAAAGTCAATAATTTTGCCGAATATCATTCCGTTTTCGGCACGCTCTGCCTTAACATGCGCGAATCTGCCGGATATGTCGCTTTCCGAGGCGCTCACGATAGTGATGTAATTTTCGGTTTTGCCCTCATAAAAGCCCTCCTTGTGTTCATGCTTTTGCTCAAACAGAACGCTCAGCGTGCGCCCGATAAAACGGCTTAAAAAACTACTGCGGCTTTCCTCGCCGGCTTTTATCATAAGCGTGCTGCGCTCATGTTTCACCGCAGGGTCAACCTGACCTTCCATTTTTGCGGCAGGTGTGCCGGGACGCGGTGAATACTGGAACACATGCAAATCGGCAAAACCTATTTTTTTTACAAAGTTCAGGCTCTCATTAAACTCTTCGTCCGTTTCGCCCGGAAAACCTACCATGACGTCGGTTGTGACGGCAACGTCATCTGAGAGTCTGCGCAGTCCGTCAACAATTCCGGCAAAATCTGCGGTGTGATATTTTCTGTTCATGCGTTCAAGCGTTCTGTCGCAGCCCGATTGGAGCGATATGTGAAAATGACGGCATAATTTATCGCCGGCGCTGCTGACTGTGCGAATAAATTCCTCATCGAGCGTCATAGGTTCAATTGAGCTGAGGCGTATCCTTTTTACAGCGTCAATTTCGGCAATCTTGCATATTATGCGCCCGAGAGATGTGTTTTTCAAATCCTTGCCGTATGAGGCGATGTGTATGCCGACCAAAACAAGCTCACAAAAACCGTTTTCGGCAAGCCTTTTTGCTTCGGAAATAACCTCCTCTTCGGGGCGGCTTCTTATGGGACCGCGCGCATAGGGGATTATGCAGTAGGAGCAGAACTGGCTGCAACCCTCCTGAGCCTTTATGTATGCGCGTGTTTTTCCGTCATATCCGTGTACCGACAGCGATTCAAATTCATGCGTATGCATTATATCACTAACGGCAATGTGCACATCGTTATTGCCGAGTGACTCCGCAAGTTCGACGATGTTTTTTCTGCCGCTTGTACCTATGACGAGATTTACGCCTTCGATTTTTGATACTTCGTCGGCGGCAGTCTGGGCATAGCAGCCGGCGGCGATAACAACCGCATTCGGGTTCAGGCGTTTTGCGCGGCGTATCATCTGGCGCGATTTGCGGTCGGACAAGCTTGTCACCGAGCATGTATTTATGACGTATATGTCCGCTTTTTCCTCAAAACCGACCTCGCAGTACCCTTTTTTTATAAAAAGCTCACACATTGCCTGCGTTTCATATTGATTTACTTTGCAGCCGAGCGTATAGAAAGCAACCTTTTTCATGTTTTTCTCCGTTTCGCAAAAAATGCATTATTGTAAAAAGTTTGTTAATTTTTAAAAATAACATTGACTAAATATGGGTTATAGTGGTAATATTAATATGTAAAAAGTAATTTTTACAAATATTGTTTTTAAGGGAGGAATTATTTATGACAACGTTTAACATTTCGCTGAGCTCAATCAACAGCGTGAAAAATTTTGTTAACGCAGTTAACAAGTACGACTTTGATGTTGACTTAACTTCAGGCAGATATGTTGTCGATGCGAAATCAATTATGGGTATATTCTCACTTGATTTGAGCAAGCCGATTATTCTGGAAGCACATTGCCCCGAAGAGAGCGCAGACAGCTTCAAAGCGGACATGAAAGAATTTATGGTTGACTGAGTTTAGTCAAAAACATGCCAAAGTCGTCGAATGACGGCTTTTTCTTTTTGTTTACGGTTTCTGTAACGTTTTTTCTTTTTGACCTTATATATTTTCCTTCCTCTGTTTTTACATATTATAACACATTGATTTTAATAAATTACTCCGACGGCGGCAGTTCAAGCGTGATTTTGCCTATTTTTGCCGCACGAAATTCATCGAGAATTACGTTTGCGCCGCGGTATGTATCAATTTCGCCACCCGATATGACAAAACCGCGCCTGCGACCTATATACTCAAGCAATTCATAGCTGCTCATCTGCGAGATATCGCCTTCAAGCTTATAGCGCGCTTTAAGCATATCGGCATAATTTTCCCGCAGAAAGTCAAGAAGCAGACAGACCAGCTCCTCTACCTCCATTATTTCGTCGCGGATTGAGCCGATAAAAGCTAAATTTATACCGACTTGTCTGTCCTCAAATTTCGGCCAAAGAATACCGGGAGTGTCAAGCAGTTCTATGCCGTTTTTTAAACGAATCCATTGTTTACCGCGCGTAACGCCGGGCTTGTCGCCGGTTTTTGCCGCGGCGCGTCCCGAAAGACGGTTTATCAGCGATGATTTGCCGACGTTTGGAATTCCGGCAATCATGAGACGTACGGGGCGTGTGAGTCCGCGTTCGCTGTCACGCGAGATTTTATCGGAAATGGCATTTTTTGCCGCAGGGGCAATTTTGTCTATGCCTTTGCCCGACAATGAGTTGGTCAAAATAACCTCCGCACCGCGCTTTTTATACCATGACACCCATTTTTCGGTTGCACACTCATCTGCAAGGTCAGCCTTGTTCATGATGACTATGCGCGGTTTTGAGGCAAAAATGCTGTCAAAGTCGGGATTTCTGCTTGACAGCGGAATTCGTGCGTCAATAAGCTCAACAACAACATCAATAAGCTTGAGATTTTCGCTCATGAGCCGCCGTGTTTTTGCCATATGCCCGGGATACCATTGTAAATTCATAACGCCGTACTCCTTTTGTCCGAAATGTTTTTTTTACTGAGTTTGCGGTTGACTCAGATGAAAACTGTATTTGAAATCAAATAAAGTTAAAATCACAAAATTGAAAGTTACAAAACTGAAAATTACGGGGTTAACCCGATAAGAGTCAACCCCTGAAAATGTCTGTTATTATTTTTGCTCAGTGCAGTATACTCATTGTATTAAACGGCCAGAAACGGAACGCCGCTTTTCCCATAACCGCCTCATGAGGCACCGGACCGAGTGCGGTGTATCGGCTGTCGAGCGAATTTTCGCGGTTATCGCCCATCACGAAAATACAGCCTTCATCTACCGTGTACGGGAATTGGGTTTCGTATGCCCGTGTGTGAACATTGCCGAGATACGGTTCATCAACGGCGGTACCGTTTACATATACCGTACCTGTGTTTTCATCGATATTTATTTCATCGCCCGAAAGCGCCATGACGCGCTTTACATAGTGGAGCGGTTCTATTCCGTACTTTATCTGTTCCCATGGCAGCCAGCGGAGCTTAAATTCGTCAAACCAGCCGAAACTGCTGCCCTTCAGCTCTTTTTGTGCGGCAATATATGCCTCACGCTTTTTATAATGGGCATCTAAAACAACTATGTCGCCTCTCTGCGGCTGATATCCCATTTTTGTAAGAATAAGCCTGTCGCCGTCGGAAAGCGTTGTGTCCATAGAATGACCCGAAACAAGCACAAAGTCGAACAAGAAGCCCTTTATTACTCCGACAACAATCAATGCCAAAGCTATTGCGACTACCCATTCGCGTATTTCCTTTAAAATGTTAAACGAGCCGTCTGAGCCGTCTGACGCGTCTGCTTCGGCAGCATGTACCGAAACGCTCATTCCCGCCTCATCGTCATCGCATATGTCAATTTTTAAATCATTATTCAGTTCTATGTCCGCACTGCCGGCGTTTTCGTTTTTCTTATCTTCAAAATTATCACTGTTTTCGTTTTTTGCTCTGTTTTCGTCCATATTGCCACCTCCGACATGATGTAACGAATATTTGTATACTGCAAAAATAACGGCTAACACAAAAGGGACAAAACTGTCCCTTTTGCATACAGACGTTATAACAACGTAAGAAACTGCTTTGCAATTTCTGCTCACGGGGCAAACCCCATGCGGTTATATTCTCTCTTTAACCTTGGCGCTCTTGCCGACTCTGTCGCGCAGATAGTAGAGCTTAGCTCTTCTTACGCGGCCTTTTCTTGAAATCTCGATTTTGTCAATCTTGGGAGAATTAACCGGGAATGTTCTCTCAACACCTACGCCGTAGGAAACACGTCTTACGGTAAATGTCTCGGAAATTCCGCCGCCGTTTTTCTTAATAAGAGTTCCTTCGAACATCTGAATTCTCTCACGGGAACCCTCGATAACCTTGAAGTAAACCTTCAGAGTGTCACCGATATTAAGCTGAGGTAAATCTGTTCTGATTTGACTTTCGGTAAGTGATTTAATCATATCCATTATCATTTGCCTCCTTCCTTCATAGATGTTCATGTCCGGCTTATTGACAGAGGACCATCCGTATCACCTGAATATTTTACCACAGTATTACTTCAATTGCAAGTGTTTTTTTCAAATTTATTCTTAAAAATGGGACGTTTCGGATTAAAAATTCGGTTTTTTATAAAAATAAATATCCGCAGCTCTGACGAGGGCATAATATATAAAGAAAATATATTTTGACATTCATCGGGATATTTGCTAAAATTTATGTAGAAAATCGGGTTAAAAACACAAAAGACAGACGGAACCGGAGGTGTAGGGGAGAAATGAAAAATGAGTCAAAAAACAGGCGGAGCAGAGTGCGGGCACAAAACATAATTTGGTGGTTTGTTTTTATATCGCTTGCCGCATCGATAGTATATATAATTACGGAGATAGTGCTTGCGCCGAGCATAGGCACACAGGAGCATTATACCCGCATAAAGGGCGACTATGTTCTCATGCTGGCACAGTGTATACTCGGCGTTGCAGCGATGTTTCTTCCGAGTATGCTGCATAAAAGGGTTCATCTTGTTATGCCGTCAAATATGATAATAGCCTATACGCTGTTTCTGTACTGTGCAATTTTTCTCGGAGAAGTGCGCAACTTCTACTATGAGGTGCCGCATTGGGACACAATATTGCACACTTTCAGCGGAACGATGCTCGGTGCACTCGGGTTTTCGGTAATAAATGTGCTGAACAACACAAAAAAGATACCGCTTAATCTGAGTCCGGTGTTTGTTGCTGTATTTACCTTCTGCTTTGGGCTTTCGCTGGGCGTGATATGGGAGTTTTATGAGTTTGCATGCGACGGCATACTAAACACAAATATGCAGAAATTTGCGCTTGAGTCGGGAGAAATGCTTGTCGGACGTGCGGCGCTAACCGATACAATGAAGGATTTGATTGTGGACGCAATCGGTGCGGCAGTGATGGCGGTCATAGGGTATATTTCGCTCAAATTCAAAAAGGGCTGGGTTGAAAAACTGCTGCTTCATATAAAAAAAGACGCCAATCAATAATGTATAATATTAAAAAACAAGGTCAATACTCCTTTTGCATGTATAAGACAAAAATATATGCAAAAGGAGTATTTTAATGTGAAAGCTTTTTTCGCGTTAGGCTCCGGCGGATTTTGTGCCCATATGAAAAAGTATACGGGCATAAAAAATCTCTTATCATTACTTACCCTGCCGATAAGAGGATTTTAATTAATATGTGCCGTGCAGGGCGGCGGAATGGAGATTATTATGAGAAAACTTGTTATTTCACTGCTGTTCGGGCTTGTTTTTTCAATGGCGCTGATGGCTTATGCCGATACGGCACAAAAACATATTTCAGACTCGGTTCTGAGACTGCATATTGTTGCAAACAGCGACTCGGAAGACGACCAGAATGTAAAGCTGAAGGTGCGTGACGCTCTGCTCACACGTTTCGGCACAGCTCTTTCACAGGCGGAAAACCGTGAAGAGGCAGAAAAAATTATAAACGAAAACAAAGAGCAGATAAAGGAAACGGCAGAAAAGGAGCTTTCGGAAAACGGCTGCGGCTATGGCGCAAAGGCAATGTGTGCCGATGTGCATTTTCCCGTGAAAAAATATGAAAACATTATGCTGCCGCCGGGAAACTACCGTGCTCTGAAGGTGGTTCTCGGAAACGGAGCGGGCAAAAACTGGTGGTGCGTCATGTATCCGCCGCTGTGCTTTGATACATCGCCGTCGGGACGTGCGGACGATGATGAAATATTGCGCAAATCGCTCAGTGAGTCGGAATATGAAATTATAACCGAGTCTGAAAGAAAAATACCCGTAAAATTCAGGTTCAAAATTCTTGAAATATTTGACAAATTCAACAATAGCAGCAAATAAGAAGCGCGGTCGGTTCGGCGAGAAAATGAAAAAAATAAAAAATGAATTAAAAAACACAAAAAAATGAGTGTTTTTTACACAAAAAAGGAGCGGTTTTTACTTTACAGTAATACAAAAAGATGATATTATTAAAATATAGTATATTTTTTATCAAAAAGGAGGAGAAAAAATGTTAAAAACAAACAAAAAATTTATGTGTTTGCTGCTTGCAGTCTGCATGCTTGCAAGTATGTTTACATTGCCTGCTGCGGCTGCCGAAAAGGTTAAGGCGGACGCGGACAAGGGGACTGCCGTATTCCTTGAGGCGGAAAAAGGCAAGATGAACGGAAGCACAAACACATTTGAAACTGTCAGTGACAAGGAGGCTTCGGGCGGAAAGTACATAATTTCGTCGGATAAAACAAAGACGGAAAATCCCGATGTGATTGCTCCGGAGGTTACATACAAATTTACAGCTGAAGCTGACGGTACATACTATGTTTGGATGCGCTACTGGTGTGAAAATAACGGCTCGGATTCAATTTTTATCGGATTTAATGACGAACAGATTAACAGCCAGTATGGCAAAAGCGCAGAAATCACGGGCGAAGCATGGGGCTGGTGTAAGATGTGGAGCGGAAATTTGAAAAAGGGAGAAAATACATTAAAGCTCTATCACCGTGAGTACAATATGAAAATCGACTGTTTCTACATATCAAGCGACGATAAATTTGTTCCTTCGGAGCTTGAGCAGCTTAAGGCAATACGGGAAGAGAAAGACAGAGAATTTCTTGAGAGCCGCGTTGTTGAGCCGATAGGAAAAATAAACAAGCTTAACGATAAGGGCTTCTGCGAGATTGAGGTTGAAAGCAGTGCAAGCCAGAACCTCATAATAAAAGATGACAAGGACGCATCGGGCAAAAAGATGGTTGAAATGCCGAAGCCCAAAGGGTACGACCGTGATAAGCCGGCATACTGCAATCCGCCGCATGTAACTCTGTCGGTTGAGATACCGAAAGAAGCAAACTATTATGTTTGGGTAAGAACATTTGCGGAAAATAACGGTACCGATACCTCGTGGATATGCTGGGACAACGGAGATTATAAACGTGTTGACCACAGCCTTTACGGCGAATTTACGTGGATACGGGCTATTACGCAGAAGCTTGCGGCAGGAATACATACGCTTAACTTTGTTGCAAGGGAGAACGGCATGATGATTGATAAGGTTATAATAACCACAAACGTAGGTTATATGCCGTCGGGACTCGGCGACACGAGTGCGCCGATGACATATCCGGCAGTATATCCGACGCCTTCGGTACTTCCGCCTGCGGGACATCCGCGCGTATACTTTACGGCAGACGATATTCCGCGCATAAAGCAGAATATGAGCCACCCCGAAAATGCCGGCGCCATGGAGGTATACAACAAGGTGCTTGAGGTACAGCATGACGGAAAGCTCGCACAGAAAACGACAAACAACTATAACGGCGCAGTGCTGGGATACATACAGGCAAACGCGTTTGATTATGCTATAAACGGTAATACCGAGCGCGGAAAGAAAGCAATAGACATGCTGAAAAACTACATGGCAACGGCAAATTACGGATTGTTTGATTATAACCATGCAGGACACTCTATTGCCGTAACAGGTATGGTTTATGACTGGTGCTATGATTTGCTTGACGATGACACAAAGGAAATGTTCGGAAATATGATTCCCGTATTTGCCACAAACCTTGAGGTTAGCTGGCCTCCGACAAAGCAGGGCGCCGTTACGGGTCACGGTACAGAAGGTCAGATATATAACGACCTTCTTGCGGCAGGTATTGCGATGTATGATGAGCGAAGCGATATATATGTAAACTCTGCCGGAAGAATATTTAAGGAAATGATTGAGCCGAGAAAGTTCTTCTATAAAATGCACCTGCAGCCGCAGGGTGTTCATTACGCGTCATACAGAGTGCAGTGGGAGATGCTTTGTACGCTTTTGTTTGACGCAATCGGATATCCGAGAATTTTCGGAGATGAACAGCAGTATGTTATGTACCAGTATCTCTACACACGCCGCGGCGACGGCGGTCTTATGACTGACGGCGACGGCTCGTGGAACAATGCGGCAGGTACATACAGCACAAAGCCGGTTCGCTCGATGTTTTTGGCGGGAAATTACTTTAAAGACCCGTACCTGAAAAAAGAGGCACAGCGTGAGCTTGCAAATTATACCCCGACGAACGTAAGCTCGAACCAGTCGCTCGGTCCCGTTGAGTTTTTGCTGTTCAACGACCCGAGTGTTGAAAGCAAATCGTTTGCGGAGCTTCCGCTGACACACTATAACCCCTCGCCGAAGGGTGCGATGGTTGCACGTACGGGCTGGGGCGACGGTTTTGACTCGCCTGCTGTTGTGGCGGAAATGAAAATAAACGAATACTGGACGGCAAACCATCAGCATCTTGACGCAGGAGCATTCCAGATTTACTATAAGGGAATACTTGCGACAGACACAGGCTACTATCAGGCATACAGAACAAGCGGCGGTGCGGAGGATAATGACGGAAACACAAACTACGGTTCGGCGCACTGGTACAACTATTTCAGACGTACTATAGCGCACAACTCCATGCTTGTATATGACCCCGACGAGCAGTTCGGCGGAAACCATAAGTCAAACGACGGCGGACAGCGTGTGCCGAATAGCGGCAAAGAGGTCAATACTCTTGAGCAGCTGCTTGACCCGGCTTTGAATTATAAAACGGGCGAAGTGCTCGGCCATGAGTTCGGACTTGACCCGATGGAGCCGAATTACTCATATCTGAAGGGCGATATTGCCGACGCATACAGCGATAAGGTGAAAAATTTTGAGAGAAGCTTTATGTTCTTAAATCTCAAAAATACAGACCACCCTGCGGCGATACTTGTGTTCGACAGAGTTATATCTTCAAAGGAAAGCTTCAAAAAGACATGGCTGTGCCATGGCATGTATGAGCCTGAGATAAATGGTTCGAGAACAGTATTTAAGAATACGGAAAAAACGCCTGACGGCGCTGAAAAATATAATGGCAAGCTTACTATAGACACACTTCTTCCGAAGGAAACGTCAATCAGCAAGCTTGGCGGCGAGGGTCATCAGCATGAGGTTAACGGCGTAAACTGGCTCGGTAAAAACTCGGCAGGCAGCATGAATGAGGGTGACGGCTGGAGAGTTGAAATTTCGCCGGCAAATGAAAATACGGAGGATTATTTCCTTAACGTAATGCAGGTAGGCGATGCCGACGGCGCAGAGGCGCTTGATGCGAAGCTTATCGAAACACCTACAAATGCGGGTGCGGTTATTGCCGACAGAGTTGTGCTCTTCGGAAAAGACCGCGACAGAACCTCAAAGGACGTTTCGTTCTCATTTGACGGCGAGGGCAACTATGAAATCACGGTTGCAGACCTCAAAGAGGGTACATGGAGCGTTACAAAGGACGGCGGAAAGATTGCCGATGCAATTGTAACGGCTGACGGCGGTATCGCTGTATTTAACGGCGGCAGCGGCAGCTATGTACTAAGCCGCACAGGCGATAATGCGGCGCGTCCCGAAATTACGGGTGCTGTAAAAACGAATGAAGGTATAGACATAAAGGTTAACGGAAAGTTCATATATTCCGATGTTGCGCCCGTTATAATAAATGACAGAACTCTCATTCCCATGCGTGCTATATTTGAAAAGCTCGGCGTTGACGTTACATGGGACGAGGCAAGCGCAACGGCTACGGCTGTAAAAGACGGACACACGGTAAAAATCACCGAAAACTCGAATACGGCATATATAGACGGTAATGCAACGGAGCTTGATGTTCCGGCGATGATTCTTGACGGCAGATTTGTTGTTCCCGTGCGCTTTGTTTCAGAGTCGTTCGGAGCAGAAGTGGGCTGGCAGGAATACGGAAAGATTGTCAGCATAAAGAAGAGTGCATCGTTCGGAAACAGCAATATTCTCGGTTCGATAGCAATTCAGAAGGCGACGCAGAGCGGCGATGACGGCAACGGAGGCGTTATTTCAAACAGTTATGACAACGATCTGACAACACGCTGGGCTGCGGAAGGCAAGGACGGCACAGCATGGGGCGTATATGATTTGGGGCAGACATACAAGCTCAGCAAGGTAATGCTTGCGTACCATAACGGCATATCGCGTGTATATACCTTTGATATTGCTGTATCAAAGGACGGCACGAACTATACAAATGTTATAACCGGCGGAAAATCGAGCGGAAAGACAGATGAGCTTGAGAGCTATGATTTGGGCGGTGTTGAGGCAAGATATGTGAAGTATATCGGTCAGGGCAATACGGCAAACCTGTGGAACTCGGTTACGGAAATTGTTTTCGTGAAGGCAATGAACGAAAAAGGCTATGCCGCAGTAAACAAGATTTCGTGTTCGTCATATTCCGATGACTTTAAACCCGAAAATGTGCTTGACGGAGATATTGTAACAATATGGTCCGAAAAGGGAGAGGCATATATTGACCTTGAGCTTGAGAAGGAATACAGTGTGAGCGCGGTTGAGGTAATTTTAAACCCCAATTCGAGCAGAACGGCTTTGTTCGACATATACACATCTTCTGACGGCAAAGACTGGAAACTTGTGAAAAACTGCAAGGGTGACCCGAAGGGTGACGGAACAAAATGG
>CAKSHB010000002.1 GCA_934456295.1 uncultured Clostridia bacterium
ATTTCATAAGCCCTGACGGTCTTACGCACAGCCTTCGGCAGTGCATGCTAATTGACGGCGTCGCAAAAATGCCATTGCAAGCAAGCATTTTTACTCCTGGTAAAATTAAGATATGGACGCAAAATTTCATAAGCCCTGACGGTCTTACGCACAGCCTTCGGCAGTGCATGCTAATTGACGGCGTCGCAAAAATGCCATTGTAAGCAAGCATTTTTACTCCTGGTAAAATTATTTTGCGCAGCCTTTGGCAAGCATTACAGCATAAAGATATTTACAAAATAAAAAACGGATGTGATACATTTGCTAATGTCAGCTATTACCTCACAAATGAGTTTATCCGAGATTTTGATTGAGGTTATCATAAGAATACCTGCGGTTATACTTGCGATTTGTTTTCATGAGTCGGCGCATGCATGGGTGGCGTATAAATGCGGCGACCCTACGGCAAAGATGATGGGGCGGATTTCCATGAATCCGGCAAGACATTTCGATTTGCTCGGTATGCTCAGTATGCTGCTTGTCGGTTTCGGCTGGGCAAAGCCGGTCGGAATAAATCCGATGAACTTCCGTAAAATGAAACGCGATACGGCGCTGGTATCTCTTGCAGGTCCCGCATCAAACTTAATCATGGCGGCGGCAGCAATGCTTTTGTACTTTATAGTCGGCATAGTGTCAAGCTTTTTTACGCTTGGAGATATAGGATATAAAATCCTGGGAATTGCGATGCAGATGATATATATGATTGGGCTTTTAAACGTCAGCCTTATGGTATTTAACCTCATACCGATACCGCCGCTTGACGGCTCAAAAGTGCTCACGTCGTTTCTTCCTGTGAAATGGTACAATTTTGTTCTGACATATGAAAGATACGGCTTCATAATACTGTTTGTACTGCTCATGACGGGATTGCTTGATATGCCGATTACAATTGTGATGAAGTTTGTCCTTAATTTGCTTTATAACGGGTATTATCAGCTATTTTCCATGATAGGTTTGCTGTAGAGAACAGTTCTAAAAAACGGGAGAGTGTGAATGGAAAAGCTTACATTTAAACTTGAAGTGTTTGAAGGACCGCTTGACTTGCTTTTGCATCTTATAAGCAAAAACAAAGTCAGCATATACGATATACCGATTGTATCAATTACGGAGCAGTATTTTGAAACGCTTGAAATCATGCACGGGCTTAACCTTGAGGTATCGAGCGAGTTTTGTGTCATGGCGGCTCAGCTGCTTTTGATAAAATCAAAAATGCTTTTGCCGAAGCCTGCCGATGAAGAAGAGGAGGATCCTCGGGCAGAGCTTGCACAAAGGCTGGCTGAATATCAGAAATATAAGCGTGCAGCAGAAAAACTGAAGGAACGTGAATTTTATTATAAATATATGTGCTTTAAGGAACCGGACGACATAGAGCCGCTCACACCGCCTCCGCCCGACAGCTATCCGATAGAAAAGCTTATGGAGGCATTTTATGATGTGCTTGAGAGAACAAGACGCCGTGAGCCGCCTCCGCGCAGGAATTTTGACGGTATTGTAAAACGCAGGGTTGTGTCGGTGCGCGATAAAGCGTCGGGAATTGTCAGTTTGCTCGGAAGAAAGAAGCAGGTGCGTTTCAGCGCAATATTCAGACAGGACGCGGACAAGCCCGAGCTTGTTGCAACATTTCTTGCGCTTCTTGAACTCATACGCATGAACAGAGTGTATGCGAGCGACGAAAACGGGCAGATAGTTTTAAGCAGTGCACAAGGTGGGGATAATATAGATGGAGAAGAATTTGCAGGGGATTATTGAAAGTGTATTGTTTGCCGCGGGAGAAGCGGTCAGAACGGGTAAAATCGCCGAAATTGCCGGTATTACGCCGCAGCAGGCAAAAGAGGAGCTTATAAAACTCGGTGATTATTACACAAAAAATAACAGAGGCTTTGCGCTTATTGAAATAGATGACGGATACCAGATTTGCACAAGACCGGAATATTATACATATGTTCAGGCGATGGCGGGCATGAAACGTCAGCAGGGACTTTCAAATGCGGCTTTTGAGGCATTAAGCATAATTGCGTATAATCAGCCGGTCACACGCGGTACAATTGAGTTTATACGCGGTGTAAACAGTGACGGCGCAGTACAGAGGTTGGTTGAGCGCGGACTTGTGGAGGAACGCGGAAGAATGGACGCTCCGGGCAAGCCGATTTTGTATGGTACAACGCAGGAGTTTTTGCGTATGTTCGGGCTGAAAACGATATGCGACCTGCCGGAGGTGGAGCAGCAGCTTCCCGCGGAGGACGAGGACGAAAACCAGCTTAAAATAGAGGTGTAGAGGTCTGTTTTTGGGAGAGTGAGAATATGTGGTGGATATGGGTTTTGGCGGCGGCAACGCTTGCGGTCATCATAGCATTTAAACGTATGCCGATAGAGCTTATATATGCTTCAAGCGCCACACATAAAAAGCGGGCATTTATAGTAAAAATATACGGAATAAAAGTTATAGGGGACAGAAGGAAACCGAAAAAACAAAAAAATCCCGAGTCTGAAAAAAATGCAGAGCAGGAAGAAAGCAAAGAAGATAAAAAAGGAAAGGACAAAGACAAAAAAGACAAAAACGGCGGTGAAAAGGATAAATCCGAAAAAAAAGATGAAGAAATCAGCTATAAAGGGTTTATGGACGGCATAAACAGGGTAAAAAACATATATAAGGCGGCGAGCGAAGGGATTGTCGGAATATTAAAATATCTCGGCAGAAAAACAAAATGCGAAAATTTTACAGTGCATCTGGACTTTGGCTTTGAAAGCGCGGCGCATACGGGGATTGCGGCAGGGGTGGCATACGGCGTTGTATACGGAGCGGCAAGTCTTGTATACAACAATCTTTGTATGGAAAAGGAAGCGCTTGATATAGAAGTAAATCCCAGGTTTGATAAATTGTGTACTGATTTGTATATAAAAGGCATATTCTGTCTGTCACCGGCGCATATTATAAAGGCGCTTATAATGTTAATGAAAATAAATAAAGATATAAAAACAATAATCAAACAATAAGAAAAGGCGGTGTTTTTTTATGGGAAATCATCCTATTGACGGACTTATGTCCACAGCAATGCAGAACATTAAGGAAATGGTAGATGTTGACACAATTGTCGGCGCGCCGGTGGAATCTCCCGACGGAACGGTTATAATTCCGATATCGAGAGTTGCTTTCGGATTTGCGGCAGGCGGCAGTGAATTCGGGAAAAAGGAAAATGAGGCAGACGCAATGTTCGGCGGCGGCAGCGGCGGCGGAGTATCGATATCGCCTGTGGCATTTATGGTAGTCGGACAAAATCAGATAAAGCTTTTGCCGATTGAATCGAGTAATTCCGCTGTTGATAAGATTCTTGATTTTATTCCGGCGATTGTTGAAAAAGTAAATGAGAAGCTTAATCAGAGAAAGGCTTCAAAAGCGTCGGGCAATAACCCTGTGACCGTTGAGGCGGCATTTGACGACTGATATTAAACGTAAAGAAAATTCAAAAAAGGCAGTAGGCAAAAAAATGCTTACTGTCTTTTTTATTGTATAAAATTTATATCATAAAAAAGTAAACATAATTTATGTATGGTTGTCATAATATCGTTTGGACAAACATAAGATGAAATATCAAAAAACATTTTGGAAAATATATTTTACAAAAGAGTAAAAATTGCAAATATGAAAAATTATGGCAAAAAATCAGTGGCACAGGAAAAGAGGTAAAGAAAATGTATATTTCCGCACACGAAAAAACAGCAGCACAGACCGCAAATCAAAAGGCAAAGTTTTTTGAACACAGGGAGGAAAAGACGGAGAGAAAAATTTCTGAAACCGAGAGAAAAATTTTTCAAAAGGAAAAAAGCTTTGTGCTGGAAAATCTGTCGGAGAGCGTCAGAGAAATTCTGAAAAAAACGGATTTGGACAGAGCGGAGGAAATACGGCTGAGAAAGAATAAGCCGCTCACGCTCCAATTTGGGCAAAAACATGTGTTTGTATGTCAAAACGGCGCCTTTTCCGCTGACGGGCAAAAAGCATATATTGTCAGCGGACGCGATATTGAGCGCACACTTGAGCTTTTGTGCAGAGGCGGCATATACTCTTTCCGTGAGCAAATCGGAGCAGGCTACATAACCATGCAGGGCGGTCACAGAGTCGGAATTGCCGGCAGCGCGGTTGTGAAAGACGGAAAGGTTACATATCTGAAGGACATATCGGGATTGAATATACGAATTGCGCGCTGTATAAACGGCGCGGCTGACAGCATTATGTCATATCTGGCGCATAACGCGTCAAACGGCAAAATACAGCCGAATATCCTCATAGTATCGCCGCCGGGATGCGGAAAAACAACGATACTGCGCGACCTTGCACGGCAGATGTCAGAAAATGGGGTTAAGGTTGTTATAATTGATGAACGCAGCGAAATTGCGGCAATGTCGGACGGGACGGACGGCTGCGGCACGGGTGTACTTACGGATATTCTTGACGCATGCCCGAAGGCTGAGGGCATGATGATGGCGATACGCAGCCTGTCACCACAGATTATTGTGTGTGATGAGGTCGGCAGCAAAGAGGACATAGAGGCAATCGGGCGCGCGGCGGATTGCGGTGTGGGAGTTGCGGCAAGTATACATGCATCAAACGCACGGGAGCTTTTTAATTCCCCGAAACTACGCGAATGCGCCGAAATGTTTGATATATTTGTTACGCTTAGTATGCGTGAGGGCAGCGGAACGGTTGAGAGCATATTGACGCGTGAGCAGATAATGCACGGTACATATAAAAACGGGCGAACGGAGGGCGTCAGATATGCTTAAAATTTTTGCTGCGGCAATTATAATTGCGGCATCATCGCGTATAGGTTTTATTCTGGCATCGAGGCTCGATAAACGAAAAAATTCTCTTGAGGGGTTTAAGGACGCACTGTCCATGCTTGAGGGCGAAATCGGCTTTATGAATAATCCGCCGCCGCAGGCGTTCAGAAACATTGCGCTTTCATCAGTTCGGATAAGCGGTTTTTTTGAAAGCGTCTGCGAAAATCTCAGACGCGGACAGACAAGTGTCGGCTCGGCATGGAATGAGGCTTTGGATAAGTCGAGGGCAAAAATGTGTTTAAAAAACGAAGATATCAGGGCGCTTGCAGAATTTGGGACGCGTTTCGGGAGAAGCGATATAAAAAATGAGCTGAATAACATAAATAATGCAATGATAAAACTGAATATGCAGCTTGCCGAGGCAAAAAATGAGTGTGACGGCAGCAAAAAAATGTATCGGAGCGCAGGAGTACTGTGCGGAATTTTGGCTGCTGTGCTGCTGATATAGCGTGACATAGATATTTCCGATACTTCACGGGAGGAAAAAATATGGGGGTAGATTTAATATTTCAGATTGCCGCAATAGGAATTATAGTGGCGGTTTTAAATCAGCTGCTTATGCGTTCGGGCAGAGAGGAACAGGCAATGCTCACAACGCTTGCGGGGCTTATTGTCGTGCTTTTTATGATAATAAATCAAATAAGCACGCTGTTTGATACGATTAAAAACGTGTTCGGTTTATAGCGCCGGCAAAAGCTCTGCACAAAAAAATCACAGGTGATAAAAATGGATATATTTCAGGTTATAGCGATAGGAATTATCGGAACCTTGCTTACGGTTACGCTCAGACAGTACCGCCCTGAAATTGCGGCTGTTACGGCTCTTGCCACAGGGCTTCTGATACTGACGCTGGGTTTTTCGGCGATAGGCGGCATAATTGATAAAGTGTTTGAAATAGCCGATACATACAATATAGATACGGTATATATAGGCACGGTTGTGAAGATTATTGCGATTGCATACATATGCCAGTTTTCGGCGGAAATGTGCCGTGACTGCGGACAGTCGTCAATCGCATCAAAAATAGAGTTTTGTGCAAAGATACTGATTTTGCTTTATGCACTGCCGGTTGCCGAAACGCTTTTAAAAACGGTTGTGTCAATTTTACCGTAAAATATTTTTTTGCAAAATGAGGGTATACGCATGAAAAATATAATAGAAAATACAGCAGGAAGAACAGCTGAAGGTGGAATTAAAAACATAATCCGAAGAACGGTATTTGCACTGTTGCTTATGTGCTGTATAAGCATAAGCGCTCATGCGGAAAACGCGCAGTATTATGACGCCGCGCAGGAGCAGACGGCAGACATAGAAAGTGAAATAGGTGCAAAAAGTGAAACAAATATAGAAAATGAAATAAACTCATATAACCTGGAGGAGCTGGAGGGCTATACCGAGCCTGAAAACGACTATTATACGGACGGTGCAGGCTTTGCCGACACTGTGAGAAACTTTGCGTCGGGCAAAGAGGTGCTGAATGCCGCAAATGTATTAAGGGCAATTGTACGCGGATTTTTCAGCGAGGCATATAATTGTTTTTCGCTGCTTCTGAGTGTTTTGGCAATATCGCTGCTTTTTTCGGCGCTGAACAATATAAAAGGGGAATTTAACAGTTCTTCTGTTGGAGATACGGCATTTTTCGTATGTTATCTGATTGTGACAACACTTATAGCAAACGCTTTTTCAGACGCTGCAAGCCTTGTTGTAAGCACTGTGAAGAGTGCGGCAATGTTTATAAATGCGGCATCGCCCGTTATGATGACAATGCTTGTTACGGGCGGAGGCATATCGGGCGCAGCCGCAGTAAATCCCGTGATAATGCTGTGCACAGAGCTTGTGACGGCTGTTTCGGAGAAGTTTCTGATGCCGCTTTTATACAGCGCCGCGGCATTATATATCGTAAGCGAAATAAATGAAACCATCAGAGTTTCAAAGTTTGCCGATTTTCTGAAAAAAACGGTAAAATGGAGCCTGTGTCTTATATTGACGGTATTTGTGGGCATATTGAGCATACAGGGATTTTGTACGGCAACTCTTGACAGCGCTGCGGCAAAGACGGCAAAATTTCTTGTCGGCACATCAATTCCGGTGGTCGGCGGCATACTTTCGGACACGGTTGAAACGGTGGTCGGCTGTTCGCTTGTTGTAAAAAATGCAACGGGAGCGGCAGGCATTGTTGCACTGTTAATAATAGCAAGTGCGCCAGTAATAAAAATACTTGCCGTCAGCGCTTCGTTTCATCTGTGTTCGGCGATAATTGAGCCTGTGGCGGACAGACGCATTTCGGGCGTTATGTCGTCGGTGGCGTCTGTCACAACACTTATGGCGGCGATAATAGTTACTGCGGCGGTGATGTTTATAATAAGCATAGGCATGATAATGTGTATGAGCGGTGCGGCGTTATAGCCCGAAACAAAAAGGAAAAAGGTGGTCGGATATGGGACATATAAGCTCTTTCACTGTGACGGTTGTGTGTATTATAATTCTGAGTTTTATACTTCGTGCGGTTATGCCGCGTTCTTCAATTGCAAAATACGCCGATTTTGTAATCGGCATGATTGTTGCAATTACGCTTGCCGGTTCATTCGTGAATACAGACACGGCAGGTATTGCGGAAATAATAACGGCAGGAGCCGAAAATGCCTTTTCAAAAGAAGCCTCGTCAAAAATATATAACGAAGCGGTTGCGGAAAAATTTACGGAGAGTGTGCGCAGACAGGTCTGCGGAGTAATTCGCGAAAAGTTCGGGTGTGAATGTGAGGCGGACGTTATGGCGGATATTGATACGTCGGGCAGCGTCAAAGGGATTTCGGGAATTTACATAAAGCTGTACGGAGTATGTGATGCCGATGATGTGACAGATACCGTTTCACAGAAATTCGGGGTTATGAAAGAAGATGTTCACATCGGAGAAATCAATGTGGGAGGAAAAGACAATGACTAGAGAAAAAATAGGCATGTTTTTTAAAGAAAATAAGAATATGCGAACTATTTACATAATATTAATTATAGGAGCGGCTGTGCTGATTTGCGCAAATTCATTTTTCGGCACAGGTAAAAAAAATACGGCTGAGGGGGCGGCTGACATAAGCAGACCCGAATCGGGCGTAAAAGAGGAGCTTGAGGAAATACTGTCAATGGTGAAGGGGGCGGGGCATGTAAAGGTTATGATAACCTATGAGAGTACGGGGGAAAAATATTACGCCTCAGACGTAATGAGCGAGAATAACAGCGGAGGTGCGTCGGCGGCGGACGGACGCGCGCAGACGCGCAGCAAACAGAGCAAAAAGGTTATAACGCCGTCAAATTCGCCGGTTCTCACAAAAGAGGACTTTCCCAAGGTGATGGGAGTGATTATAGTATGTGACGGCGGAGGTGATGTACAGGTAAAATCCGACATTATAAGCGCTGTAAAGTCGGTGCTTGATGTTGCGGATCATAAAATAAGTGTGTTTGCAGGCAAATAACATAAAATTTATAAAAAACAGGGAGGAATTGAATTATGATGATGATATTGAAGAGAAAAGAGGTATTAATAGGTTCGCTTATCATGCTTATACTGGTTGCGGCGTTTATTAATTTTAACTATTCGGAGCAGACTCAGGATCCGCAGGCACAGACGGCGTCGGTACAGCAGGAACAGACAAACGAATCCCCGGCGGAAGCAGACGAAACGGCGCGCAAAATGGGCGAGGCACAGTATGTAAGCTCAAATGCGTCCGCGGACACGGATTATTTTGCACAGGCAAAGATGAACAAAGAAAGCGCCAGAAGCAAATCGGTTGAACTGCTCAACGCCATGATTAATAATGAAAACACTGATGCGGAAAGCAAAAAACAGGCGCAGGAGGATATGCTGAAACTCGCTGCTGCGTCCGATAAAGAAGCGTCATGCGAGAACCTTATTAAAGCGAAGGGCTTTTCGGAATGTGTAGTATATATAAACGGCGACAGCTTGAATGTTACTGTCAAATCGCAGGGACTTTCGGTTGCGGATGCGGCAAAAATTCAGGAAATTGCATCGTCGCAGACAGGAATTTCGATAAAAAATGTAAAAATAGTTGAAGTTAAATAATTTTAGTGATATACTATATACTGAAGATAATATCCGCATGTATTTGCGGCTTTAAATGCTGAAAGGAGTCGTGCACAATGGAAGAAAAATATAATGCAGACGGAAACGTAAATGAAAGCGTTAACGAAAATGAGGTTGGCAACATTACAATATCTGACGAGGTTGTGAGCGTTATAGCGGGTGTGGCAACATCTGAGATAAGCGGAGTTGCTTCAATGTCAGGAACAATTGCCGGCGGTATTGCCGAGATACTGGGCAAGAAGAACATGGGAAAAGGCGTAAAGGTTACAATTGACGGAAATAATGCTGTTATTGATTTGCATATTACCGTTATATACGGAACAAAGGTGCCCGATGTCGCGTGGGAAATACAGGAAAAGGTTAAAAAGGCTGTCGAAACAATGACGGGGCTTGTTGTGGATAAGGTGAATATCTATATCGAAGGTGTGACGATAGAAAAAGAGCCCAAAAAGGAGATCGCACAGCCAAAAAAGACGGCAAAAAAGGAAAAAGCGGATGAAACTGTAAGCGAGGATAGTGACAAGTAAGAGGAATACATCAGCATAGAAAGCTTCCGCACAAAGTTATGCGGAAGCTTTTTTATGCGTTATTTGAAAAAAAGGCCGTAAAGCAGTAAAGCTTTACAGAAAATATCTAAAAAGAGATATGTGCGAACAAAACACAGGCACGCATACGGAGGTTAATTATGGACGAAATATCCGCAAAAGCGCTGAGATGTAAAGAGAGCATACGCCGAAAAACCGATTTTGAGCCGCAGATAGCCATTGTGCTCGGATCGGGGCTCGGCGCATTTGCCGAAAACATAGAAGCGGAAAAAATAATCGGTTATAATGAGGTTGACGGCTTTGCCGCTCCGACGGTCAGCGGACACAAGGGACGCATAATATTCGGCAAAATCGGTAAAGTCAGGGTTGCGGCTTTGCAGGGACGCATACATTACTATGAGGGACACAGCATGAACGATGTTGTTATGCCTGCCCGCACAATGAGGCTGCTCGGTGCAGAAACTCTCATACTTACGAATGCGGCAGGCGCGATAAACAAGAGTTATAAACCGGGAGATTTTATGCTTATAAAAGGGCATATATCTTCGCTTGTACCGTCCCCTCTTATCGGAGCGAACGCAGAACTGTTCGGAGAGCGTTTTCCTGATATGAGCGAGGTGTATGACTGCGGATTGCGCGAATGTGTAAAAAATGCGGCAAAAGATGAAAATATTAACATACACGAGGGAGTTTATATACAGACGAGCGGACCGAATTATGAAACGCCCGAGGAAGTCAGAATGTTTGGAATGTGGGGCGCCGATGCTGTCGGAATGAGCACGGCATGCGAGGCGATGGCTGCTCGCCATGCGGGAATGAGGGTGTGCGGTCTGAGTGTATTGTCAAACATGGCTGCCGGCATATCGGCAAACGCACTTTCACATGAAGAGGTAAAGCAGACGGCGGATATGGCGGCGGATAATTTTAAAAGGCTGCTTTTGGCATCGGTTGAAAAAATTGCCGAAACGCTTTAGGGGAAAGTGTTTTACGGGATATAAAGCCGGAAGAAGATTTAAAGGGGAGAAGCTTTAATGATTGATTTGCACCTGCATTTAGACGGCTCACTCAGCGCCGAAACGATAATAAAGCTTGCCGGTGAAGAAGGGGTAAAGCTGCCGGTTTCGGAGGCAAAACTGCTTAAGCCGTATATTTGTGCGGCGAAAAGAGGCGGAGATTTAAATAAGTATTTACAGTGCTTTGAAATTCCTGTTGCGGTTTTGCAAAGTGAAAAATCGCTCGAATATGCAGTGAAGGAGCTTATAAAAAGACTTGATTTGGCAAAGATGAAATATGCCGAGATACGGTTTGCGCCGCAGCTGCATACAAAAAAATCACTTACGACGGAAGGTGTGGCAGAGGCGGCTGTACGCGGACTTGAAGATGCGCTCGGAAGATGCAAAAGCATGGTTGGGGCACAGATTATACTCTGCTGTATGCGAAACGGGAGCATGCGGGATAATATTGATACTGTCAGAGCCGCAAAAAATCTGCTCGGACACGGGGTTGCGGCAGTCGATTTGGCAGGAGCGGAGGCACTGTACAGCACGGCGGATTTTCGCAAGGTATTTTTGTTTGCGGAAAAGCTTGGCGTACCATTTACGATACATGCAGGTGAGGCGGCAGGCGCGGAAAGTGTGCTTGCGGCGATTGAAATGGGAGCAAGACGCATAGGACACGGAATTCGCATATGTGAGAGCGAAGAAGCGATGAAAATTGTGGGCGATAACGGAATTGCACTTGAAATGTGCCCCACAAGCAATGTTCAGACAGGTGCAACCGAAAGCCTCAAAAAATATCCGATACGCGAATTTTTAAAGAAGGGGATTATTGCAACAGTCAACACGGATAATATGACTGTGTCTGACACAACGCTGAAAAAGGAGTTTTCAGCACTGAAAAATTCACTTTCACTTACGGCGGAGGAGGAAAAAATGCTGCTTCTGAATGCGGTATATGCTTCATTTTTGCCCGAAGAAGAGAAACAAAAGCTTTATGAGTACGTTTATGAGAAGGCTCCGCTTGTGTAGCCCGATAATTTGCGACAAAAAATGCGCCGTACAAAAAGTACGGCGTATTTTTTTATTGTGCTGTCATTGACTGTTAAAATAAAAGGTGTTATAATTAATTATGTATGAAATTTGCTTTTATAAAGAAAAAATTTCCTGATTGTATTACGGATAAATTCGGATATATCGACAAAGATATATTGGTATGCTTTTTTAATAATTGTAATCGGAGAAAAAGTATGTTAATTTTTTAACAGGCAGACCGATTGCGGTGTGATACCGATACAGTATGGCACCAATAAGAAAAGACGGATAGTAAACCGATAGACGAATTTAAAATCATAATTCAGGAGGCTGCGTTTATGAAAGCGAAAAAGTATGAGATTGTTGACGATACCGCTAAACTCGAAAATGCGATTTTGCGTGTAAGAGAGGCGCAGAGAAAGTATGCGCAATATACGCAGGAGCAGGTGGATAAGATATTTCTGGCGGCAGCGTCGGCGGCAAACAAAATGCGTATTCCTCTGGCAAAACTTGCCGTTGAAGAAACCGGCATGGGAGTAGTTGAGGATAAAGTAATAAAAAACAATTATGCTGCGGAATATATTTACAATGCATACAAAAACGTGAAAACGTGCGGTGTGCTTGAGGAAGATAAAGAATACGGAATAAAGAAAATAGCAGAGCCGATAGGCGTTATAGCGGCAGTAATTCCGACGACCAATCCGACCTCTACGGCGATTTTTAAAACGCTTATTTCTCTCAAAACGAGAAACGGAATTATATTAAGTCCGCATCCGCGAGCAAAAAATGCAACAATAGCTGCGGCAAAGATAGTTTTGGAGGCAGCCGTAAAGGCGGGAGCGCCGGAGGATATTATTTCGTGGATTGATGTTCCGAGCCTTGAGATGACAAATGTTGTGATGAAGGAGGCTGACATAATCCTTGCCACGGGCGGTCCGGGCATGGTGAAGGCTGCATATTCAAGCGGCAAGCCGGCTCTTGGCGTAGGTCCGGGAAACACACCGGCAATAATAGATGAAAGCGCCGACATAATCATGGCGGTAAGCTCGATTATTCATTCAAAAACCTTTGATAACGGCGTAATATGTGCCTCAGAGCAGTCGGTTATAGTGCCGGATACGATTTATGACGCAGTTAAAGCCGAGTTTGAAGAGCGCGGGTGTTATTTTCTAAGCCCGAAGGAAACGGAAATGGTGCGGAAAACTATAATCATAAACGGTTCGCTCAATGCAAAAATTGTCGGTCAGACAGCGCACACAATTGCAAAGCTGGCAGGGATAGACGTGGCAGAAAGCACAAAAATACTGATAGGCGAGGTTGAGTCGGTCGATATATCCGAGGAATTTGCCCATGAAAAGCTTTCGCCCGTACTTGCTATGTATAAAGCGAAAAATATCACCGACGCATTTGATAAGGCGCAGAGGCTTATTGAGGACGGCGGCTACGGACACACGTCATCAATATATCTGAACGCTTCTGAGGCAGGCGCAGTACTTGATGAATTTGCACGGCGTATGCAAACCTGCCGTATTCTTGTAAATACACCGTCCTCACAGGGCGGAATAGGCGATTTGTATAACTTTAAGCTTGCTCCGTCGCTCACATTGGGCTGCGGCTCATGGGGAGGAAATTCAGTAAGCGATAATGTTGGCGTAATGAATCTTTTAAACATTAAGACGGTTGCTGAAAGGAGAGAAAATATGCTTTGGTTCAGAGCGCCCGAAAAGATATATATGAAAAGAGGCTGTCTGCCGGCTGCGCTTGATGAATTAAAGCGTGTTATGGGCAAACAGAGAGCATTTATCGTAACTGACAGCTTTCTTTACAATAACGGCTATACAAAAGCCGTTACAGACCGGCTTGATGAACTGGAAATACAGCATGCGGTGTTTTTTGACGTTGAACCCGATCCGACGCTTGCATGCGCAAGAGCCGGAGCAGAACGCATGAAATCCTTCCGCCCCGACTGTATAATTGCGCTCGGCGGCGGTTCTGCGATGGACGCGGCAAAAATAATGTGGGTGCTCTATGAACACCCCGATGCCGATTTTATGGATATGGCAATGCGTTTTATAGACATAAGAAAAAGAGTGTATACCTTTCCGAAGATGGGAGAAAAAGCATATTTTACAGCAATACCGACATCTGCCGGCACAGGCTCGGAGGTTACGCCGTTTGCGGTCATAACCGATGAACAGACAGGTATAAAATATCCGCTGGCGGATTATGAGCTTCTGCCGAATATGGCGATTATCGACACAGATTTTCACATGTCTGCGCCGAAAGGGCTTACTGCGGCGTCGGGTATTGATGCTGCAACACATGCTCTGGAGGCATATGCGTCGATGCTTGCAACCGATTACACAGATTCTCTTGCACTCGGAGCGCTTAAAATTATATTTGAATATTTGCCGCGCGCATATGATAACGGCGAAAAAGACCCCGTTGCGCGTGAAAAAATGGCAAATGCGGCAACTATGGCAGGTATGGCGTTTGCAAATGCATTTTTGGGTGTGTGCCATTCAATGGCGCATAAGCTCGGCGCGTTCTGTCATCTGCCGCACGGTGTTGCAAACGCGCTTATGATAGATGAAGTACTCAGATTTAACGCGAGCGAAGTGCCTGTAAAAATGGGAACATTTTCACAGTATGACCATCCGCACACGCTTGAGCGCTACGGTGAGATTGCAAAACACCTGGGGTTGGGCGGGGACAGTGATGAGGAACGGCTCGAAAAGCTTATAGAAGCGCTTGACGGGCTTAAAAGAAAGGTTGGAATTAAGGACACCATTAAAGCTTACGGCGTTGACGAGAAGGATTTTCTTGCAGGGCTTGATGAAATGACCGAGCAGGCGTTTGACGACCAGTGCACGGGCGCAAATCCCAGATATCCTCTTATGAGCGAGATAAGACAGATGTATCTTGACGCATATTACGGAAACGGGCATTTCGGCGATGAGCAAATGCCGAAATCGGAAACAGTTGTTCCGAAGGAAGATGCTGTCAAAAAGATTTACCGTAAAAAAGCAAACGAAAAACAGTAGTGTGCGAGGAGGTAAGAAAAGATGAAGCTTGACAGAGTAATTGCCGTAAGAAATAATAAAACGATATACCGTGACGGGGATTTGTGTGTGAAGGTATTTGACGGAGATTTTTCAAAAGCCGATGTATTAAATGAGGCGCTTAACCAGGCGCGTATAGAGGAAACAGGGCTGAACGTGCCGAAGATAAAAGAAGTTATGACAATTGACGGCAAATGGGCGATAGTGTCCGAATATATTTCGGGAAAAACGCTTGCACAGCTTATGGCGGAAAATCCCGACAAAAAAGAGCAGTATATGAATTTGTTTGTTGATTTGCAGCTTGATATGCATTCAAAAAAATGTCCGCTGTTAAACAAGCTGCGCGATAAGATGAACTCGAAGATAGATATGACAAATCTCGATGCGACAACGCGCTACGATTTGCATACAAGGCTTGAGGCAATGCCGTATCATTCAAAAGTGTGCCATGGGGATTTTAACCCGAGCAACATTATAATTACAGATGAAGGCAGAGAGTATATTTTAGACTGGTCGCATGCAACGCAGGGCAATGCTTCTGCCGACGCAGCGAGAACATACCTTCTGTTCTGGCTTGGGGGCGATATTGACAGTGCGGAAAAATATCTTGAGCTGTTTTGTAAAAAGAGCGATACGGCAAAACAGTATGTTCAGAAATGGATGCCGATAGTTGCCGCGTCACAGTCGGTAAAAGGGAATGAAAAAGAACGCGAGTTTCTGCTGTCATGGGTAGATGTTGTTGATTATCAATAGCCGAAAAGGCTGTAAATAAAAAATTAAAAGCTTGATATAAGCTGAAAGGAAGGTTTGTTATGAAAATTACCGTGTGTATAGGGAGCTCATGTCATATAAAGGGCTCAAGGCAGGTTGTGGAGCAGCTTCAATACCTGATTGCAAAAAATGAACTTAAAGATAAGGTGGACCTGGGCGGCACTTTCTGCATGGGAAAGTGCCAGGAGGGTGTCTGTGTTACGGTTGACGATGTATTTCATTCGGTATCGCCGGAAACCGTTGATGAATTTTTTGAAAAAGAGGTTATGGCAAAGCTGTAAGACAGACGAAGGTTTTGAGTGTGTGAGAACTTTGACTGTATGAGATTTTGACAGAAAAGATTGTGAGGGATATTTAAGAATACTGTATGAGAGAAAGGATGTGACGAAGGTGCCGGATTGTCTTACACTGAAAAAATCAAACTGCAAAAACTGTTATAAGTGTATTCGCCACTGTCCCGTAAAATCAATACGCTTTTCGGGAAATCAGGCACACATAGTCGGAGATGAATGTGTTTTGTGCGGACATTGTTTTGTGGTCTGTCCGCAGAACGCCAAGCAGATTGTAAACGAAACAGAGAAGGTGCGCGTGCTGCTTCAGAGCGGCGACCCTGTGATAGTAAGTCTTGCGCCGTCATTTGTTGCAAACTATGACGGAGTGGGAATTGAATCAATGCGTGCGGCGCTGAAAAAGCTTGGTTTTTATGACGCGGAGGAAACGGCAGTCGGAGCGACAATTGTTAAAAACGAGTATGAGCGTATGCTTAGAGAGGAGAATAGGAATATTATAATATCTTCATGCTGCCATTCGATAAATCTGCTTATACAGAAATATTTTCCGTCAGAACTGCCGTATCTTGCTGATGTTGTTTCGCCGATGCAGGCACATTGCAGTGATATCAAAAAGAGATATCCGAATGCAAAAACTGTTTTTATCGGGCCATGCGTTGCAAAAAAGGACGAGGCAGAGAGATATTATGGTATAGTTGATGCCGTGCTCACATTTGAGGAACTCACAAAATGGTTTGAGGACGAAAAAATTGAACCTGAAAAGATGATTGATAATTATGAGGAAAGCCGAGCAAGATTTTTCCCGACAACGGGCGGCATACTGAAAACCATGCGCGAAAGACTGCCGGAATATACATATATGGCGATTGACGGTATTGATAACTGTATTACCGCACTTAAAGATATTGAGGAAGGAAATATACATAACTGTTTTATTGAAATGTCGGCATGTACAGGGAGCTGTATAGGCGGTCCCGTTATGGAAAAATACCATCGCCTGCCTGTGCGCGATTATATGTCGGTTGCAAAATTTGCGGGCAATAAAGACTTTGACGTAAAACAGCCCGACGCACTTGAAGTGCACAAGAATTTTGAAATAATTAACCACAGACAGCAAATGCCGAGTGAGCAGGAAATACACGATATTCTCAGACAAATGGGCAAAATGAAACCGTCGGACGAATTGAACTGCGGTTCATGCGGATATAACACATGCCGCGAAAAGGCTGTGGCAATATATCAGGGCAAAGCCGAAATATCGATGTGTCTGCCGTTTTTGAAGGATAAAGCAGAGAGCTTTTCCGACAATATTGTAAACAACACTCCAAACGGCATTATTGTTTTAAACGAGAAGCTGGAGGTGCAGCAGATAAATACGGCTGCCAGAAAAATTATGAATATACGCTCAAGCGGCGATGTTCTGGGCTCACAGGTTGTACGGATACTTGACCCGGGAATATTTGCCGAGGTTTTGCAGAGCGGAAGGGATATAAGAGATCACAGAACATATCTTGCGGAGTATGGAAAATATGTTGAGCAGACGGTTATCTATGACAGCGGCTACCGCTTGCTTATATGCATTATGCGTGATGTGACAGATGAGGAGAAGGCGCGCGAAAAGAAGGAACGCATAGGGCGCCAGACGGTTGAAACGGCGGATAAGGTTGTGGATAAGCAAATGCGTATAGTTCAGGAGATTGCATCGCTTCTGGGCGAAACTGCCGCAGAAACAAAGATTGCGCTTTCAAAGCTGAAGGAGTCGATTTCTGATGAATAATTTATGTGCCGACATAGGCTACAAAAGCATAAACCACTATGGCGAGCAGCTTTGCGGCGACCATGTTGACATAGTTGAACAGGATGAAAATTCGTCGGTGATTGTTTTGGCGGACGGTCTGGGAAGCGGAGTAAAAGCAAGTATCCTTTCAACACTTACATCAAAAATTATTTCCACAATGATGTCGGAAGGGCTTGCGCTTGAGGATTGCGTCGAAACGATAGCGATGGCTTTACCCGTATGCTCGGTGCGCGGAGTTGCGTATTCAACCTTCACGATTATTCATTTGATAAACAATGAAACGGCGGAGGTAATTCAGTACGATAACCCCATGCTGATTTTAATTCGTGACGGCAGCAATTATGACTATCCGAAAACAGAGCTTAATATCGGCGGCAAAAAAATATATAAATCTTCAATAAGCCTTATGGAAAATGATATTTTTGTTGCAATGAGCGACGGCTGTCCGCATGCGGGGATTGGAATTGCATATAATTTCGGCTGGAAGCGCGAGGATATCATATCGTTTCTTGAGCCTATATCCATGGCAGGATATACGGCAAAAACAATATCGACAATGCTGGTTGATGAATGTAACAAGCTCTATGGCGAAAGACCGGGAGATGACGCAACGGCATGCGTTGTGCGTGTGCGCAGGCGTGAACCGATGAATTTGCTGTTCGGTCCGCCGTCAAACCGCGATGACTGTGACCGTATGATGTCTTTGTTCTTCTCAAAGGAGGGCAAACATATCATATGCGGAGGAACCACATCATCAATTGCGGCAAAATATCTGAGAAAGCCGCTCAGGGCAAGCTTGAATTTTGAACAGTCCGATGTGCCGCCGATTGCACATATTGACGGAGTTGATTTGGTAACGGAGGGCGTTATAACAATAAACAAAGTGCTTGAATACGCAAAGGATTATTTGCAGGATAACGAGAGCTATAAGCAGTGGAACTATAAAAAGGACGGAGCCTCGCTTATATGTCAGCTTTTGTTTGAGGAGGCAACGGATATAAACTTCTATGTTGGCCGTGCAATTAACCCTGCACATCAAAATCCGGAGCTTCCGATTAATTTCAATATTAAAATGAATTTGGTGAAAGAACTGTCGGAATGTCTTAAAATGATGGGAAAGCGAATTAAGATAAGCTATTTTTAAATATGTTATTTATAAGATATAGGAGGACGGCAAATGCGGAAGTTTGATACAAAGGTGCAGCACTTGAAATATAAGGTTCTGCGGGAGGTTGCAAGACAAGCCTGGAATAATTCGCTTACCGAAAACATACTTGATATTCCGAAAACGATTATACCCGGAAACACGCCGACAATGCGCTGCTGTGTATATAAAGAGAGGGCAATCGTGGCAGAAAGGGTTAAACTGGCAATGGGCGGAAACAGGGAAAATCCGAACGTGATTGAGGTTATAGAGATTGCGTGCGATGAGTGTCCCGTCGGCGGATACGAGGTCACAAATGCTTGCCGCGGCTGTCTTGCGCACCGCTGTGAGGATGTATGCAGAAGAGGTGCCATTTCGTTTGACCACAACCATGTTGCGCACATAGATAAAACAAAGTGTGTGGAGTGCGGAGCATGCGCAAAGGTGTGCCCGTATACGGCGATTGTGAGCCAGAAAAGACCTTGCCAGAATGCATGTAAAATCAAGGCGATTGAGATGAATGAGAACAAGGCGGCAAAGATTGACAATGATAAATGCATATCGTGCGGAGCATGCGTATATCAGTGCCCGTTCGGCGCAATTATGGATAAATCCTACATACTTGATGTTATTGATTTGCTTAAAGACGCTCTGAAGTCAAAAAATGAGGACGGTGGCGAAAAAACGAAGCTTTATGCCGTGGTTGCACCATCGATATCAAGCCAGTTTCGCTATGCAAAGCTCGGACAGGTCATAACGGGGCTTAAAGAGCTTGGTTTTCACACTGTAATCGAGGCGGCGCTCGGCGCTGACATGGTTGCACATGCCGAGTCGAAGGAGCTTGCCGAAAAAGGCTTTCTGACAAGTTCGTGCTGTCCGGCGTTTGTGAGCTATATCGAGAAAAAATTTCCCGAACTGACGCCTTTTATATCGCACAATCTTTCACCGATGGCAACGATTTCAAAATATATAAAAGAAACAACGAAAAACGCAAAAGTTGTATTTATCGGACCTTGTACGGCAAAAAAAGCCGAGGTGCAGAAAGACGAAGTGAAACCTTATGTTGATGCGGCGCTTACCTTTGAGGAATTGCAGGCATTGTTTGACAGCCGCGATATTGATATAACAACGCTCGGCGAGGGCGTTTTGGATAACGCTTCATATTTCGGCAGAATATTTGCGCGCTGCGGCGGACTTGCCGATGCTGTTGCGGAAGGTCTGAAGGAACAGGGGATAGACGATTTTGACCTGAAGGCGGTTTCATGTGACGGCATAGAGCAGTGCAGAACGGCGCTGCTGAAAAAAAGCAGAAATGTGCTCGATGCCAACTTTATTGAGGGAATGGCATGCACGGGCGGCTGTATAGGCGGCGCAGGATGCCTTACGCACGGAGAGAAAAATAAAGCCGAAGTTGATAAATACGGCAAAGAGGCGCTTGAAAAAACCATATCCGATGCGATATCGGTTCTGAAATAAAAACATATAAAAAACGGATTAACTATAGCCGCCGGTTCAGCCTGCGGCTATGATTTTTATAAATATTTTGTTTATCACAAATTTTTTCGTGCATTTTTAGGCATTATATGATATTATATAAATTATACAATCTTTTTTGCGAAAGGACTGACTTTGTTAATGTACGATACGATAATTATAGGCGGAGGTCCGGCAGGACTGAACGCCGCACTGTACAGCATGCGCAGCGGTATGAAAACACTTCTTGCCGAAAAGCTTTTCTGCGGCGGACAGGCGGCAACGACCTATGAGGTTGAAAACTATATAGGCTTTCCCGAGCCGATTTCGGGACCTGAGCTTGTTATGAATATGGAAAAACAAGTAAGGCGTTTCGGAGTGGAAATAGTAAACATACCTGTTGTTTCGCTCGGCTTTGGGGATAAAATTAAAACAGTTTCTTTTGCCGATGGGAAAACATATGAAACAAAAACCGTAATCATATGTACCGGCGCAGCGCCGCGCACACTCGGGCTTGAAGGCGAGGACGCGCTGCGCGGTGCGGGTGTTTCGTATTGCGCGACATGTGACGGGGCATTTTACAGGGGGAAAAATGTTGCCGTGATAGGCGGCGGCGATACGGCTCTTGAGGACGCATTATTTCTTGCAAATCTGTGCAAAGAGGTCTATCTTGTTCACAGACGTGACAGCTTCCGTGCGGCGAAGGTTCTTTGCGATAAAGCTGTTTCAAATGAGAAAATAAAAGTTATTTACGATACCGTTGCCGAAAATATCGGAATAAATTCGGACGGCATGGTAGACTTTCTTGACTTAAAAAATGTAAAAACCGGCGAAAAACAGACTGTGTTTGTATCGGGGATTTTTGTGGCAGTAGGGACAAAAGCCGAAAACGGGCTTTTCAAAGATAAGCTGCAATGTGACGAAAGCGGTTACATCATAACCGATGAAACGATGAAAACGAGTGTTGAGGGCGTATATGCTGCTGGCGACATACGCAAAAAACCGCTTCGCCAGATTATAACCGCAGCAGCGGACGGTGCAGTTGCGGCAAACTCGGCGGCATCATTTGTCATGAGTTTGTCATAATGTCTGCCGCGTGATGTATTTGCAATTTTTTTACTTTTGTGTTATACTGTGAAAAAGGATTTCTGTCTTGCACAAAGGAGGCTTTTTTGTGAGTAAAGGACTAAAAATATTTCTTAAGCTGTTTTTGGGGGCATTTCTTGTCGGAGCTTTGCTGGTTGCGGCGCTTGTAATTGCAGGCTGCTTCGGCTTTTTCGGCATGGATAAGGACTTTGATGTGAACGCTCTTGATTTAAACTTTACATCTGTTATTTATTACGTAGATGATAACGGAGAGGCTCATGAGCTTGAACGTCTTTATAAATCCCAAAACAGAGTGTGGGCAGATATAAGCAAAATACCGAAGCATTTGCAGGACGCATTTGTGGCTATTGAAGATGAACGCTTTTATAACCATAACGGCGTAGACCTTCCGCGTACCATTAAGGCTACCGCTACCTATATTTTTCAGGGCGGAAGCTCTTTCGGCGGCTCTACGATAACGCAGCAGCTTGTAAAAAATATTACGAATGATAAAGATGTGCGACCCGACCGTAAAATACGCGAGATGTGGCGCGCTATGGAGATTGAGCGGAAATATTCAAAAGAGCAAATTCTTGAACTGTACCTTAACACGATATACCTTGCGAATAACTGTAACGGTGTGCAGGCGGCGGCAAACAAATATTTCGGCAAAGACGTGAGCGAGCTTTCGCTTGCGGAATGTGCCTCAATTGCGGGAATTACCCAGTATCCGTCAAAATATGACCCGCTTGCAAATCCTGACAGCAATATAGAAAAACAGCGAGTTGTTCTGAAGAAAATGCTTGAACTTGAAAAAATTTCGCAGGAGGAGTATGACGCTGCGGTTGCCGAAAAGCTTGCATTTTCCGACCATGCGCTGAAAACAGACGGACATGTTCAGTCATATTTCATAGACCAGCTCATAAATGACCTTATTGCGGATTTTCAGAAGAAAAAGGGATATTCTGCCGAATTTGCAGAAAAAACCATATACAACAGCGGTCTGAAAATATATGCCACAATAGACCCGACTGTTCAGAAGGCAATGGAAAATGTTTATGAAAATACAGCAAACTTCCCCGGCATGTCGGGCAAGACAACACCGCAGTCATCAATGGTGGTGCTTGATCCGCACACAGGCGGCATAAAGGGGATTGTCGGCGGCATCGGGAAAAAGAGCGGCGACAGAATACTTAACCGTGCGTCACAGACATACCGCCAGCCCGGTTCTACAATAAAACCGCTCGCAGTGTATGCGCCGGCAATCGAGCAGGGAAAGCTTATGCCTTCAACAATCGTTGAGGACGCACCTATAGACATAAACGGATGGAAACCGACAAACTATTACAGCGGCTACAAAGGCAAGGTTACTGCGCGTACTGCTCTGAAGGAGTCGATGAATACACCTGCGGTACGCGTACTGCAAGATGTCGGCGTTGACTATTCGTATGATTTTCTTACAAAAAAACTCGGGTTTACCTCGCTTGTTAGCGGCGAAACGCGAAACGGAAACAGATATTCGGACAAAAACCTCAGTTCCCTTGCTCTCGGCGGTCTTACGGACGGCATGAGCGCGACACAGATGGCTGCGGCATATGCAACTTTTGCAAACAACGGTTTATATAACAAGCCTCATTCGTATACAAGAGTTGTAAACAGTTCGGGAAAAATCGTCCTCGAAAATAACGATGAGCCGAGCGTGGCAATGAGCGAATCAACGGCATATCTGACAAATACAATGCTTCAGAGCGTTATAAAGAACGGTACGGGTACTGCGGCAAAGCTTGCAAGCAATATGCCTGCCGGAGGAAAAACCGGTACGACTGATGAACAGAATGACAGATGGTTTGCCGGATTTACATCGTATTATGTCGGCGTTGTTTGGTACGGATATGACCAGCCGAAGTCGCTGGAGTTTCTGACATATCATCCGTGCATGCCGATATGGAAAAAAGTCATGGATGCAATTCACACAAATCTGCCGGTTAAGGATTTTATCATGCCCAATACCGTGGAAACGGCGAAGGTATGCTCTGTTACGGGCAAGCTTGCTTCGGCCGGATGCCCGACTGCGGACGAATATTTCAAGGTCGGGAAAAAGCCGTCGTCATACTGTTCGGGACACGGAGGAACTCAGCCGGCACCTGAGATAAAGGAAAGTCCAAATCCCTCGTCGGAGCCGACTTCGACTCCTTCAACAGCCGCTCCCGAAAATCCGGCGGCGCCAAATCCGACATCAACGCCTAACACAAAACCTACGGCAGTACCTATTCCGACGCATACGCCGACACCCGGTAAGGGTGACGATGTTATTGTAATTGAGTAATAAAACAAATTTATCTTTTGTTTTTCTTGTAATGTGCGGACAAATAGTGTATAATTAATACAATTGCTTTAAAACAACATAAGATGAAACGGTGGATACGATGATAATCGATTTTGCTGTAAAGTTTGTGTGGAACGGACTGATTGCACTTATAATAGGCGTTTCAAGCACAATCATAGGAAATTTTATACCGCGCACATGGGTGCGATGCGACCGTTTTCCGTTTAAAGAATATCGGTTTGAGAAAAACGGAAAGCTGTATGACATGTTCGGTATCGAAAGATGGAAGGGAAAGCTTCCGGACATAAGTGAATATATAAAAAGTGTTTTTCCGAAAAAGGTAACCGGAGATCTGATGAAAGAGGGTTATTTTGAGCGGTTTGCAAAGGAAACATGCATATCGGAACTAATTCATTTTGTGCTCATATGTATATCTCCGCTGTATCTTTTGTTTAACTGGGATATACACTGGGGTATTGCGGTAATGTTCATTGATATAATGGTGAACATACCGTTTATAATGGTTCAGCGTTATAACCGTCCGCGGCTTTTGCGTATAGCGCAAAGAAGCAGTAAGCTTCATAATACACATATTATGGAGAAAACGGCTGACGGAACAGCTGATTAACGGCTGCAAACTATTCAGGAAAGGCTTGGTCTTTGGCGAATGCAGATTTTATATACGGTAATATATATATTAGGCATTATATTGATGGTCTGTTTAAATGCCTATGGGTTATATTATTTTGTGACAGCGCTCAATGCATACAGAAAAATTCCAAAAATACCGGAGAGCGGTGAAAAGAAACGGTTTGCGGTTATAATACCGGCAAGAAATGAGGGCGGTATTATCAGCGGACTTATTGACTCTTTAAATGAACAGAATTATCCTCGGGACAGATTTGACATTATTGTTGTGCCGAATAACTGCACTGATAACACGGAGAAAGTTGCCCGTGAGCGCGGAGCAAAAATTATGGAGTGCAAAAGGCATGTTAAGTCAAAAGGGGAGGTTCTCTCCGAAATTTTTGACAGAATGACGAAAGATGAAGCTGAAAAGTACGATGCTGTATTAATTTTTGATGCCGATAACCTCGTGCATCCTGATTTTATATCGAAGATGAATGACGCCCTTGTAAGCGGAGCAATGGTTGCACAGGGATACCGTGACAGTAAAAATCCGTCCGATACATGGATATCGGGCTGTCACAGTGTATATTATTATATAGTAAACGGCTTTTTCAATAAAGCGAGAATGGCGCTCGGTTGGTCTGCGGCGCTTAACGGAACCGGTTTTATGATAAGCATGGAGGTTCTCAGAAATCATGAGTTCAGGACATATTCGATGACTGAGGATATAGAGTACAGCTCGATTGTTATTTCGCAGTATAAGGAAAGAATTGTGTGGGTGCCGGAGGCAATAACCTATGATGAGCAGCCGCTTTTGTTTTCGGAATCGGTGACACAAAGACGCAGATGGACGGTGGGCACGGTACAGTGCTTTAAAAGGTATGCCGCCTCATTGCTGAAAAACACATTTTTGGATAAAAGTGCGTCATGTTTTGATATGTTTGTGCTTTACAGCGCGCCGTATATGCAGATTGTGGGACTTGTGCCGCTTATAATGTCGGTTTTCAGCTTTATGCACATGATGATTTTAAGTATTGCGGAGAGCTATCTCTTTTTGTTTCTCGGTGCAACTGTTGCATACGCTGTGCTGGCATATCTGGCAACGATGGTTGCGGCATATCTTGTGCTGAAGCTTGAAGGCAAGGATATACGCAAGCATATAAAAGCCATATTCGGATTTGGACTGTTTTTGCTGAGCTGGCTTCCGATTGGCATATGGGCGCTTATAAAGCCGGATTGCAAATGGCGCGAAATAAAGCATACCAGAAGTGTTGATTTGGAGGAGCTTATAAATCAGTAGTTATTTGGCGTGCGAAGGCAAGATACAGTGCAGCGGATTGAAAAATATTTGAAAAAAAGCAAAAAATGTATTGCAATGTAAATATTTATGTGATATAATAAAAAAAGTTATGGAAGATACTTATTGTGAAAGAGTGGGAAATGTCCCACTCTTTCATCTTTGTTGACACGAAATTGCTTTTTGAATACCATGTATAACACAAAATATTAAATATTATTATGATATAAAAAGAGGTGACAATATTGTCAAAAACGGAACAGCTTGCATATGAGCTTGCACTGCCTTTTGCAGAGCAGATTGGCTGTGAGGTAATTGAGGCCGAATATAAAAAAGAGGGCGGAGAATATTACCTTCGGATATATCTTGACAGGGAGGACGGCTCGGTAAGCATAGACGACTGTGAAACAGTGTCGAGAAAGCTTGAGACAGAGCTTGACAGGATTGACCCGATTAAAGAGGCATATTACCTTGAGGTATGTTCGCCCGGAATTGACCGTGCGCTGAAAAGGGAAAAGGATTTTGTGCGTTTTACGGGACATGACGTAGATGTGAAGTTTTTTGCGCCGCATGACGGAAGAAAAGAGCTTTGCGGAAAGCTTGCGTCATATGATAACGGTATCGTAACGGTTGAGGAGGACAACGGGACAAAAACGGTATTTGACGTAAAGGATACGGCATATATAAAATTAGCCGTAAAATTTTAATTGCACAGGTTTGTGTTTTCTATAGGTTTATGTTTTTTGAAATTTATATTCTCGGTTTATTAAAACGGAAAGGATTGGTTATAAAAAATGAAGAAGAAAGTCAGTGCAGTAAACAAAAACGAAGAGCTTATGCTCGCAATTAACGCATTATGCGCCGAAAAACAGATAAGCAAAGATGTTCTTATCGATGCACTTACGGCGGCACTCGTGTCGGCATATAAGAGAAATTTCAACTCTGCGCAGAATGTTGCCGTAAACATCAATGAAAACACGGGAGAAATAAAGGTATATTCGCAGAAAGAGGTTGTGGACGAAGTTGAAAACGACCTTGAGCAAATTGGGCTTGACGATGCGCGTCTGATAGATGCCGCATATACGGTGGGTGATATTGTAAATATCGAGGTTACACCGGCAAACTTCGGCCGAATTGCCGCGCAGACAGCAAAACAGGTTGTTATGCAGCGTATACGTGAGGCAGAAAGAGGAATGATTTTGTCGGAATATTCGGACAAAGAAAATGATGTTATCACAGGAGTAATCCAGCGTATAGAAAAAGGAAAAATATTCCTTGAGGCGTCAAATACAGAGGTTCTCTTGCCGTCAAACGAGCAGGTGCCGAATGAAACATATAACTTCCATGACAGATTGAAGGTATATGTGTTAAAGGTTGAGAGCGGAACAAAGGGAGTTCAGATTATTGTTTCGCGCGCACACCCGGGGCTTGTTAAAAAGCTTTTTGAGCAGGAAGTTCCCGAAATTGCCCAGGGAATAGTTGAAATCAAGGGCATATGCCGTGAGGCAGGCTCAAGAACGAAAATAGCTGTATATTCAAATGATGAAAATGTTGACGCACAGGGAGCCTGCATAGGGGCGCAGGGGCGCAGAGTGCAGGTTATAAGCGATGAAATATGCGGCGAAAAAATAGACATAATAAAATGGAGCGAGGACCCTGCGGAATATATCGCAGCGAGCCTCAGCCCGTCGAGTGTTGTCAGCGTAGAGGTTGATGAGGAAAGTAAATCGGCGCGCGTTGTGGTTCCGGATTTACAGCTTTCGCTTGCAATCGGCAAAGCGGGACAGAATGCACGTCTTGCCGCAAAGCTGACAGGCTGGAAAATAGACATAAAGAGCGAGAGCGGTGCACAGAACGTCGAGGAGCTTTTGTAAAATAAACAAAAAATACGTAAAGCGGTTATGGGAGTGCGTGTTTATGAATAACAAGCTTGCAAAAAAGGCGAAAATGCCGGAAAGAATGTGTGCCGCATGCAGGAAGCATGGCGCAAAAAATGCTCTCATGCGTGTTGTGAAAAATAAAGAAGGCAGAGTGGCGATAGATAAAAGCAATAAAGCGGAAGGGCGCGGAGCATATATCTGTGCAGACGAAAAATGTATCGCTGCTGCCGAAAAGAAAAATTCACTTGCACGTGCACTGAAAACCAATGTTGACAGAAATATATATTTGCAGCTTATGGAGGAAATACAGAAGCGGCATATTTTGGAAGAGGGTAAGAACGATGGCAAATTATAAGCTTTTGAGCATGATAGGGCTTGCAAGACGTGCCGGTGCGGCGCAGACGGGAGCGTTTCTGACCGAGCGGTGTATACATGACGGGAGATGTGAGCTGATAATTATGGCGGCAGACACTGCCCCGAATAACCGCAAAAAGTTTCTCAGCAGCAGCAAACATTACGGAATACCGCTCATAGAGTATTCGACAAAAGATGAGCTGTCACATGCACTCGGCAAGGAAAATGTCGTTGTGGTCGGAATTGATGATAAAAATTTTGCAAAAGGTATTTTGGACAAATATAATACTATTTGCAGTGCGGATACGGATAAAAAATAACTGCGCACGGATTTTGGTTATCGGACGCATAAGTCCTTTATATAGATGAATTTTGATTGCGGATAAATTTGATTTATGAGCCTATCGGCGGAACGGAGGTCATATATGTTACAGAAAATAAGAGTACATGAGGTTGCAAAGGATTTAAAGCTTAAAAGTACAGAGCTTTTGGAGATGTTTACACAGCATGGGATAACGCTGAAAAATCATATGGCTACGCTTGACGAAAAGCAGCTTAGTCTGATTTTTGAGGTATATACACAGAAATATGCATTGCCCGAAGGCGAAGTTGATATGTCGATTTTCGGCGACCTGATAAAAAAGGAAGAGCCTGTTAAGGAAAAAGTTTCAATGGAGCCGCAGGATAAGGGCAAAGAAACGAAGAGTGAAGCCCAAGGCGGCGAAAAGACAGAAAAGGAAAATAAAGACAGTGAAAAAAGCGAGGTTGTGTCGCGTAAAATGCGTCATGTTGATACGCGCCAGACTGTTGTTGACCTTGAAAAACTCGACACAGAGCGTATAGAAGATGAGCTTGTGCCGGAAAATATCAAGGCTCAGCAGGGACCGAAGAAACAAAAAATCAAAAAACAGTCGCAGCGCCAGCGTGACAGCAGAAATTCGTTCAAAAAACAGCCGGAACCGGCAAAGAGAGTTATGCCGAAGCCGCAGCCTATTGTTGTAAGCATACCCGACGAAATATCGGTGGGAGAGCTTGCAAGCCGTATGAAAAAGACTGCTTCGGAGATAATAAAAAAGCTTATGCTTCTGGGTGTGATGGCATCTGTGAGCCAGCTCATAGATTATGATACGGCAGCGATTGTTGCCGAAGAACTCGGAGCAAAGGTTGAGCATGAGGTTGTGCTTTCGGATGAGGATATACTTCTGAAGGAGTTTTCGGAAGAGGATAAAAAGGAGGATCTCGTACCGCGTTCGCCTGTAGTTGTTGTAATGGGTCATGTTGACCATGGTAAAACATCGCTTTTGGACGCAATACGCGAAACGCATGTTGCAAGCGGTGAGGCAGGCGGAATTACGCAGCACATAGGTGCTTACCGTGTGCGCATAAATGACCGCGAAATAACCTTCCTCGATACGCCGGGACATGAGGCGTTTACGGCGATGCGTGCCAGAGGCGCACAGGTTACGGATATCGCAATACTGGTTGTTGCGGCAGATGACGGGATTATGCCGCAGACAATAGAAGCAATCAACCACGCAAAAGATGCGAACGTGGAAATAATTGTGGCGATAAATAAAATCGACAAAGAAGGCGCAAACCCCGACAGAATAAAGCAGGAGATGACTGAGTACGGCATTGTACCGGAGGAATGGGGCGGAAGCACGATTTTTGTTGAGGTTTCGGCAAAACAGAGGACAAATATAGACGAATTGCTTGAGATGGTGCTCCTTACAGCAGATGTGCAGGAACTAAAAGCAAATCCGAACCGTCATGCAAAAGGTACGGTTATAGAGGCACGTCTTGACCGTTCGCGCGGTCCGATTGCAACAGTTCTGGTTCAGAACGGAACGTTAAAGACGGGCGATATAATTGTTGCGGGAACCGCTACGGGCAAAGTGCGTGCAATGATGGATGACCGCGGCAAAACTGTCACAAAAGCAGGTCCGTCAATGCCTGTTGAAATTCTGGGTCTTTCGGAAACACCGGACGGCGGCGACGTATTTTACGCCGTTGATGATGAAAGAAGGGCAAAATCGGTTGTTGAGGCACGCAAATTTGCGGCAAAAGAAGAACACTTTAATGCACGCAAGGTTGTTTCTCTCGATAATCTGTTTGAGCAGATACATGAGGGCGAAGTTAAAGAACTGAAAATTATAGTAAAGGCGGACGTACAAGGCTCGGTAGAGGCTGTGCGCCAGTCGCTTGAAAAGCTGTCAAACGAAGAAGTGAGAGTAAAAATTATCCATGGCGGTGTCGGTGCGGTAAATGAAACCGATATAATGCTTGCATCGGCGTCAAACGCAATTATAGTAGGCTTTAATGTACGTCCGGATACTGTGGCACGCGGAGCATATGAACGCGGTGATGTTGACATCAGACTTTACAGGGTAATTTATGATGCGATAGAAGAAATTGAAGCGGCTATGAAGGGTATGCTTGAGCCGAAGTTTAAAGAGGCGATACTTGGTCATGCAGAGGTAAGACAGACATTCAAGGTTTCGGGTGTAGGAACGATAGCCGGCGGATATGTTACGGACGGAAAAATTGCGCGTAACGCACAGGTACGTGTTGTACGTGACGGCGTTGTGTTCCATGAAGGCGTACTCAACAGCTTAAAGCGTTTCAAAGATGACGCAAAAGAGGTTGCAAGCGGCTATGAATGCGGTATAGGCATAGAAAACTTTAACGACATAAAAGACGGCGATGTAATAGAATGCTTTATAATGGAAGAGATAAAGCAGTAATGCAGCCCGCTTTTATACGGAGGTTGTTATGGCACAGAACAGAATAAATAAAATAAACGAACAGCTTATGCGTGAAATAAGCACAATAATACGTGAGCTTAAGGATAAGCGTATTCCGATGATGACGAGTGTTGTTTATGTATCGGCGACGAATGATTTGCGTTATGCAAAGGTGCGTGTCAGCATAATGGGCGACGATGATACGAAAAAACGTGCAATTGAAGGGCTTCGCGCCGCGGCAGGTTATGTGCGGCGTGAGGTTGGGCACAGAATGGATATACGTTACACACCGGAGCTGATATTTGAGCTTGATACATCAATTGAGCATGGAGCAACAATAAATAAAATAATTCATGAAGTAATAAAGGAAGACAAAAAAGAAGATGAATAATTTGAATAAAAAAGCTGTTGCTGATATACTGAAAGAGAATATGTCTTTCATCATTTTGCCCCATATAAGCCCCGACGCTGACGCAATCGGTTCGTGTTATGCAATGAAGCGCATTCTTGAGCATATGGGCAAAAGTGCCGGGGTTTGTGTGCAGGAAAGTATTTCGGAGTATTTGTCGTTTATCCCGGGAGAGGCTGTTTTATATGAGCAGATACCGAAAGACGGCAAATATGACGTTTGCCTGTGTATAGACTGCGGAGATATAAAAAGAGTTGACAGACGTGCGGAATTGTTTGACAGAGCAAAAATAAGCGTTAATGTTGACCATCATTATTCAAATACAAATTATGCAGATGTAAACTTTGTGGACGCAAATGCATGCTCGGCGGGTGAAATTTGTTTCGGCATTATAAAAGAACTGGAGCAGGAAATCGACACGGAAACGGCAGTGTGCTTATACAGTGCAATTTGCGGCGATACGGGCGGCTTTCGGTATTCCAACACGACACCGGCGACAATGCGGATTGCGGCGGAGCTGCTGGAAAAGAAAATCGATTCGGCAAAAATCAACCGGCTTTTGTTTGACTGCGAAAATTTTGATACAGTGCGGCTCAAGGGCGAAATAGGCAGCAGGGCGGAGTTGTTTTTCGGCGGCCTTATAGGCACTGCATGCGTAGATAAGAATATGTTGGAAAAGTACGGAGTTGAGCCGGAGGAGGCAGACAACATAGTTGATATTGTCCGCAGAATAAAAGGTGTTGAGGTTGCGGTTTCTTTTAAGGAATCTGACATCGGTATAAAAATCAGCCTTCGTTCAAACGACCGTATCGATGTTTCAAAAATTGCCGCAAAGTTTGGCGGCGGCGGACATATCCGTGCCTCGGGAGTTTTGATGAAATGCGGTATGGACGAGGCAAAAAAATGTATAATTAAAGCGATAACGGAAGAATTTGAAGAACAGGGCAAAAAGATATAAAGCTGATATAAAAGGCAGAGGAATTTATAATATGAACGGTATAGCGGTGCTTAATAAGCCGAAAGGCAAAACATCTCATGATATGATTTCTGTGTGCAGAAAAATTTTCGGCACACGCAGAGTCGGACACACGGGAACACTTGACCCGAATGCAACGGGAGTTTTGCCGATATGTGTCGGAAACGCAACGAAGGCATCACAATATATCATGGATTCAAAAAAGCGATATACGGCACAGCTTATTTTGGGGAGAAAAACAGATACACTTGACTGCACAGGGACAGTTACGCAGATTGGCAATATTGACGTTTCACGCGATGTGCTCTGTGAGGCATGCAGCCGCTTTCTGGGAGAGATAAGCCAAATTCCGCCAATGTACTCAGCCGTAAAAGTCAACGGAAAGAAGCTGTATGAGTATGCACGCAGCGGAGCTGAGGTTGAGAGAAAGCCGCGTAAGGTTAACATATATTCGATTGATGTTTTGGATTATGATGAAGATAAGGGCTTTGGTGAAATTGAGATAGTATGCTCAAAAGGCACATACATCAGAACGCTGTGTGATGATATAGGAGAATATCTCGGCTGTTATGCTCATATGGGCGAGCTTGTACGTACATACAGCGGCGGTTTTGACATATCGCAGAGTCGCACCGTTGAAGAGCTGTGTAAACTCGGAGAAAGCGGAAATGCGGAAAAAGCGCTTATGGCAACGGACAGCGTTTTTTCGCAGTATGATGCGCTGTACCTCAGCGAAGGTGAAACATTAAAGGTAAAAAACGGCGTGCCGATTGTGAGAAAAGATACAGAAGAAAACAAAACCTACCGCCTTTATGATGAAAACGGCGGATTTTTGTGTGTTTCAAGACAGACAGACGGCAAATTAAAAATGCTGACATCTTTTTGGACAGATTGAAAATAATTGACATTAAAAAAGCTGAAATCGGGTGATGTAAGAATGAAGGTGTATACAGATGGACAATTTGATAAAAAAGGCGGCTGTGTACTTGCACTCGGAAGCTTTGACGCACTTCATTTTGCACATATAAAGCTGTTTTGCGAGACTGTGGATAAAGCGAAAGAATACGGTGTCCGTGCAGGAGTTCATCTGTTTGACAGGCGTATTGAAAATGTAATTTTTCCGGGGTCAGACCATAAAAGTGTATATAAAAATTCCAAGCGTGCAGAAATAATCAGTGAAACCGGAATGGATTTTGTATATTTTGAAAAATTTGATAAAGCGTTTATGGAAATGAGTGCCTTTGATTTCGCAAAAATGCTGAAAGATAAATTCGGCGCAGTATGTGTTGTCACAGGTTTTCATTACAGCTTCGGCTATATGGGCAGCGGCGGTATTGACGAACTGAAAAAGTTTGGCAGACAGCTCGGCTTTGAGGTTATAAGTGTTGCTCCCATAATGCTTGATGGAGAGCTTGTGAGCTCGACGCGCGTCAGAGAATGTATCAAAAGCGGAAATATTTTTGAAGTGAACCGACTTTTGGGAAGAGAATACGCGCTTTGCGGAAAGATAATATCCGACCGCGGTGTGGGCAGCAGCATGGGAATGCCGACAGCGAACACGGAAATAAGCAGCGATATACTGCTTCCGAAGAACGGCGTGTATGCAGCATATGTAAAGATAAACGGCAGACTGTATCCGGCGGTCACAAATATTGGCATAAGACCGACTTTCGGGCTTGATAAAATCTCTGTCGAAACGCATATAATTGATTTTGACGGTGATTTATATGGGACGGAAATGGAAATACGTTTTCTGGACAGATTGCGCGATGAAAAAAAGTTTACCACAAAAGAGGATTTGCTGAAGCAAATTTTAAGCGATATAAACAAAACAAAGCAAATTTTTTCTGCTGTTTTAATAAAAAAAGAGTAAAAAACTGTATTTTTTTGAAAAAAACATAAATAAGCCTTGAAAAATAGTTAAAAACATGAGAAAATTATAATGTAAGATATACAGCATATCAGACAGAGGGGGACGTTATATGTCAAGAGAACTGATTTCTGTAATTTTGGCAGCGGGTAAAAGCGAAGCTATGAAATCAGAGAAACCGTGCGCGGTATTTCCTGTGCTCGGCAGACCTATGGCATCATATGTGATTGATGCGGTTACAAAAGCAGGTTCGGATAAAAATGTTATGGTTGTCGGAAATGACAGCGAATGCATAAAAGAAGCGTTTGGCGAAACGGTTGATTATGTTTGTCAGCCGGAGCCTCTCGGAACATTTGACGCGGTTTTGAAAGCGCGTGAATATTTTGAGAAAAGCAGCTCATATGTTATTGTTCTGCCTGTTGACGCACCGCTTATTGATGAACAGACAATAAGGCATGCATTAGAATATCATAAGGAATTTGATAATCAGGTAACAATTATTACCGCGATTGTGAATAATCCCGAGGGCTACGGAAGAATTATAAGAAACGGCGCCGGAGATGTGGCGGCGATTGTTGAAGAAAAATACGCAAACAGAAACGAGCTTGATATAAACGAAATAAATTCAAGCATGTATATATTCAACTCGGAGGCTCTTTTATATGCTATCGACCATTATGAGTCGCTGTCGGACAGTTATGACAAAAATAACCTCATACATTCGGTGGAGGTTCTGATTAAAGCGGGACGCAGAGTCGGAGCATATGACGCAGATGAGCCGGAAACCATACTCGGTATAAATGACCGTATTCAGCTTTTTGAGGCAGAAGCCGTAATGCGTGCAAAAATAAACAGCATGCATATGAGAAACGGAGTTACAATAATGGCTCCTGCGGTAACATATATAGACCCTGATGTTGTAATCGGAAGCGATACTGTTATAGAGCCGAATGTGCATTTGCGCAAGGGCGCTGTTATAGGGAAAAATGTCCGTGTCGGCGCAAATTCAATAATAACAAGCTCCATAGTGCATGACGGAGTTGACATATTAAGTTCGGTAATGATTGACAGCGAAGTTTGCGAGGGTGCGCACATAGGACCGTTTGCATATCTTCGTCCGAACAGCAAAATCGGTAAAAATGTTAAAATCGGCGATTTTGTTGAAATTAAAAATGCAACGCTTGATGAGGGCACAAAGGTGTCGCATCTCACATATGTGGGTGACACAGATGTCGGCAAGCATGTTAATTTCGGCTGCGGCTGTGTTACTGTAAACTATGACGGAAAGAAAAAATACCGTTCGACTATCGGCGATAATGCCTTTATCGGGTGCAATACCAACCTGGTATCACCTGTTACGGTAAAGGATAATGCATATATTGCTGCCGGCTCCACAATTACCGATGAGGTGCCGGAAAGCGCGCTTGCAATTGCAAGAAGCAGACAAATAAATAAGCTGGACTGGAAGGATAGGAGGAAACAGGAGAAATGATAACGCACGGTAAGAACATTAAGATTTTTGCGGCAAATTCCAATCCTGACCTTGCGGCGAAAATCGCAGAGAGATTGGAACTTCCCGTAGGTAAATCGAGTGTCGGTATGTTTAGTGACGGAGAGATTTCGGTAAACCTTTATGAAACTGTAAGAGGTTCCGATGTATTTGTTGTACAGTCGACGTCTGAACCCGTAAACGACCATCTCATGGAGCTTTTGATTATGATAGATGCACTCAAGCGTGCATCGGCGGGACGTATTACGGCGGTAATCCCCTATATGGGATATGCAAGACAGGACAGAAAGGCAAAGGCACGTGACCCGATTTCGGCAAAGCTTGTTGCAGACCTTATTTCAACTGCGGGCGCAGACAGAGTTCTTACCATGGACCTGCATGCGGCTCAGATACAGGGATTTTTCAACATTCCTGTTGACCATTTGCTCGGTGTACCGATTTTGGCGCCGTATTATGCAAAACAGTTCGGACGTGACCGTGACGATGTTGTCGTGGTATCGCCGGATTTGGGGAGCGTTACGCGTGCGCGTAATTTTGCACAAAGACTTAATGTACCGCTTGCAATTATAGATAAACGCCGTCCGAAGGCGAATGTGTCTGAGGTTATGAATATAATCGGCGACATAAAAGATAAGACGGTTATTCTTGTTGATGACATGATTGATACAGCAGGCACAATAACACACGGTGCACAGGCGCTTGTTGACCATGGTGCAAAAGAGGTGTATGCATGCTGTACGCATCCTGTTTTGTCGGGACCGGCTATTGAGCGCATAGAGGCTTCGCCGATAAAAGAACTTTTGGTTCTTGATACAATATCTATGCCTGAAGAAAAGAAAATTTCCAAGATTAAAACGATTTCTGTGGCTCCTGTATTTGCAGAAGCAATTGAAAGAATTTATGAGGATTTGTCTGTAAGCACATTGTTTGTATAAGATATACATAATAAAAAAGTTTTATTGCGCTATACATAAAACCGTACATAAAAGGTCAGGTATATATTGCCCGGCCTTTTTGCCTTGCGGTATTTATGCTTTACAAAAAAACATAAAAAGAGCTGAAACAGGAGGCGGAAATATGTTTTTGATTGCAGGTCTGGGAAATCCGGGCAGACAGTATGAAATGACAAGACACAATATAGGTTTTGAGGTTATAGATTATATATCAAAAGAGTACAATATAAAAGTAAACAAAATAAAGCATAAGGCGCTTATAGGCGAGGGTTTTTTGCAGGGCGAACGTGTAATTCTGGCAAAACCGCAGACATATATGAATTTGAGCGGTGAGAGTATACGTGAAATTTGTGACCATTATAAGCTCGGTGCGGAAAATATAATAATAATTTATGACGATATAGCCATTCCGTCCGGTTCTGTGCGAATTCGGGCAAAAGGCTCGGCGGGCGGACATAACGGAATGAAGTCGATTATATACCAGCTTCAGACGGACGAATTTATGCGCTTGCGTATAGGTGTCGGAGCGCCTGCGCACAAAGACTATGATTTAAAGGATTATGTTCTCGGCCACTTTGGCAATGATGAGGCTGACGACATAATTTCAGCGGTTAAAAGCTGCCCAGATGCACTTGTTGAAATGATGCGTTCGGGAGCAAATGCCGCAGCGTCAAAGTTTAACAGAACCATAAAAAGGACTGATGAGAACGGCGGGGAGTGATACTGTGCCATTCGATACGATATTTGACAAATACAGCGAATTTAATGAATTTATGCGGTGTATGAACGAAGGAATTACGCCGGTAAATGTAATTACAGGGGTGGGTGCCCAGCGCGCGCACCTTATTTTTGCTGCTTATAAAAAAATGGAGGCAGATGTTTTTGTTCTGACCGCAACAGATGTTGAGGCGCAGACGCTTGCCGATGACCTTGAGTTTTTTGCGCCGGACAGTGTTCTGCTGTTTCCGTCAAAGGATTATGTGTATTATGATGTGGACAGCGTAAGCCGCGAAATGTCCGAAAAACGCATACATGTACTGTCAAAGCTTCTGGACAGGGGAAGAAAGTATATTATTGTTGCAAGTGTTGCGGCAGCACTGAGCTATTGTGCCGAAAAGGAAGTTTTTTCAAAAAATGTTGTGCGTCTGGCTATGGGCGATATTGTTGACACGGCTCAGTTGTGTGAAAAACTTGTGGTGATGGGATATGTGCGCGAGGATATCGTTGAGGGCTGCGGACAGTTCTCAGTCAGGGGCGGCATAGTTGATATTTTCGGAGCAGGCGAGGAAAACCCTGTGCGCATTGAATTTTTTGATGATGAGATAGATTCAATCAGAACATTTGACAAAGTTTCACAGCTTTCGCTCGATAAACTTGAACAGGCGGTAATCTATCCGTGCCGTGAAATAATATTTGATGACGGCGGACGCGAAAAGCTGATTGAGTATATGAAAAAATCACTTGTAGGATTGAAACGTAAAAAGGGTGATTTTTCAGATGCGGCAGAGCATTTGGAGGCAGATATCGAAAAACTTAATGAAAAGTATTATTTTGCCTCACTCGATAAGTACATTTTTAATATATACGGTAAAATACCGACTGTGTTTGACTGGCTTGATGAAAATACGGTGTTTTTTGCCGATGAACCGCGCAAACTGCACGAGAGTGCATCGGGATTTGAGAGCGACATGAACGAAACAATTGCATCGCTTATGGAAAAAGGGATTATTCTACCTGGCAAAAGCCAGTTTTTTGCGTCATATAAAGACATAATCGGAAATATGGCAAAAAAGCGTCTTGCAGGCATGTGCGGAGTATCGTTTGCCGGCACGGGATACCGAGCAAAGCAGAATATTGACCTTGGTGCAAAGGGCATGAACTCATTTCACGGTAAAATTGATTTTTTGTGCGATGATTTGCAGATGTGGCACCAAAAGAAAGCAACGGTCGTAATACTTGCCGGCGGACAAAGCCGTGCGCAAAATTTATGCACGGAGCTTAACAACAGAGGCATTGAGTGTGTTTATTCTGAGGATACCGGTTATATGTCGCAGGGTAAAACGGTTGTTACGCATGGCAGCCTGTCATGCGGCTTTGAGTATCCGCTTATTAATTTTGTTCTGATAAGCGACCGTGAAATATTTGTTGAAAAGCGGCGCAGAAGGTATAAAACACAGGATAAAAGTGCGTCTAAAATACATTCATTTACAGATATATCCGTGGGAGATTACGTTGTACACCAAATGCATGGCATAGGGCGCTATGACGGAATACAAAAGCTTACGGTTGATAATGTTACAAAGGATTATCTGAAAATTTCATATCAGGGAACGGACAATCTTTATGTGCCGATTGACCAGCTTGATATGCTGTATAAATATATCGGCGGAACCGACAGAAAGGTTCATGTAAATAAGCTCGGCGGAACAGATTGGAATAAGACAAAAGCAAGGGTTAAGCAGTCAACAGCCGATTTGGCGCAGTATCTTATAAAGCTGTATGCCGAGCGTGAACGTACAAAGGGCTTTGCCTTCAGTGAGGATACGCCGTGGCAGCGCGATTTTGAGGATCGCTTCGGATATGTTGAAACGCCCGACCAGATGCGTTCAATAAATGAAGTAAAAAAGGACATGGAAGCGCCAAGACCCATGGACAGGCTTTTATGCGGTGATGTGGGATACGGAAAAACAGAAGTTGCAATGCGTGCCGCATTCAAGGCAGTCATGGATTCAAAACAGGTGGCATATCTTGTGCCGACAACGATACTTGCAATGCAGCACTACAATAATTTTATGCAGCGTATGAGCGATTTTCCGGTGCGCGTTGAAATGATGTCGCGCTTTCGTACGCCGGCACAGCAGAAAGAAACGCTGAAACGTTTAAAAACGGGAGAAACCGATATTGTAATCGGAACGCACAGGATTTTACAGAAGGATATAGAGTTTCGCGATTTGGGACTGCTTATTATAGATGAGGAACAGAGATTTGGCGTTGCACATAAGGAAGCCATAAAGGAAATGCGCAAAAATGTTGATGTGCTGACGCTGACGGCAACACCCATACCGCGCACACTGCATATGGCGATGGTGAATATACGTGATATGAGCGTTATAACACAGCCACCGGAGAACAGATATCCCGTTCAGACATATGTTATGGAGCAGAATGACGCTATACTTGCCGATGCAATAAGGAAAGAAATCGGCAGAGGCGGACAGGTATATTATCTCTATAACCGTGTGTCGGGGATAAACGGGGTTGCAAAAAGGATACAGGACATGGTCTCCGAGGCACGTGTGGGAGTGGGGCACGGGAAAATGCGCGAGGAAGAGCTTGAAGATGTGATGATGAGCCTTCTGGACGGAGATATAAATGTGCTTGTGTGCACCACTATTATTGAAACGGGGCTTGACGTTCCGAATGTGAATACAATTATAATTGAAAACGCCGACAAAATGGGCTTGTCGCAGCTGTATCAGCTTCGCGGCAGAGTGGGACGCTCGAACAGAGCGGCATATGCATATCTCACGTACAAGCGTGATAAGATGATTACAGATGTTGCCCAAAAAAGACTAAGTGCAATAAGAGAATTTACAGAGTTTGGTTCGGGATTTAAAATTGCGATGCGTGACCTCGAAATACGCGGCGCCGGAAATCTGCTCGGCGCTCAGCAGCACGGACATATGGACGCTGTGGGATATGATATGTACTGCAAAATATTAAAAGAAAGTGTCAGTGAGCTGAAGGGCGATAGTGCGCAGGAGGAGATAAGCACTGTTGTTGAGCTTCCGATAGATGCGCACATTCCCGAAAGTTACATCAGAAATCAAAATCTTAGAATTGATATTTACAAAAAAATTGCCGCTATCGGTTCTTTGCAGGAAAGCTATGATGTGGAGGAGGAGATCGAGGACAGATTTGGCACAATCCCGCACACGGTGCAGAATGTAATCGATATCGCACTTATAAAAGCTGAGGCAAACAGTATGGGAATAACCGAAATATCGCAGAATGACAAGGGACTGACGATTGTGTTTGAGGCAAAGCGTGTTGATATGAAGGTTATATCAAAAATGATTTCACAAAGCAAGGGAAGCGCGCTCTTTTCGGCAGGCGAAAGGCCGTATCTGATATACAGAAAGATGCCCGGTTCGCAAAAGGAGATACTTTTTAATATTAAATTTTTGTTACAGAGCATGAAAGAATTGAAGTAGATAAAAAAATTTGCTATAATAATTTTATAATATGTAAATATATACTTTGAAAAGCGCTTTGTGCGGAAAGAACAAAGGGGTGTGAAATTTTATGAAAAATAGGAAAGTTATATTTAAAGCAGCGGCAGTAACGGCTGCGGTATGCATGCTTTTGACTATGCTCGCGGGGTGCCGGAACAACAGCGCCGAGGTTTTCAGTGTAAACGGAGAAAAGGTTACACTGGGAGAGTTTACGTTTTATCTTGAGAGCATGAAGGAAATGATTGCGCAGGAGTCAAATCTTGACATAACTGATGAAAATTCATGGTCAACGATTGAAATTGATAACAAAAAAGCAATAGATGTTGCAAAGGAAAAAGCTCTTGACGATGCCGTATCAATTATGGTACAGGTGCAGAAAGCAAAAGAAGAGGGCATTACCCTTACAAATGATGACAAAAAAAGTATAGGAAAGCAGAAGAGCAGCATTATTCAGCAATATGGCGGAGAAAGCGGGTTTAATGCGCAGCTTAAAAAGTGGAATATATCTTCGGAAATTTTTGATACTATCATGCAGAACTATATGTACGCATCAAAACTTCAGACAAAATACACAAACGAAGATGAGAAAATAAACAACATAAGCGATGAAGATATTCTGGCAAAGTATAATGTCATGAAAGATGAAGCCGTGCAGGAATCAATTTTTGTAAAGCATATACTGATAATGCCGAAAGAGGCAACGGAAACAACGCCGGAGGTTACAGATGATGAGGCTGCGGCAAAGGCACAGCAGGTGCTTGACAGACTGAACGCCGGTGAGGACTTTGATACCTTGATGCGCGAGGTGTCGGATGATGCGGAAACCTCGTATGACGGATACAGCTTTACGCATAATGACGGTCAGATGGACGCAGATTTTGACAATGCGGCATATGCGCTTGCGGTGGGTGAAACGAGCGGTGTTGTTAAGACGCGTTTCGGCTACCATATAATCAAAAGACTGCCGTCGTCTGTTGATATACCGGCTATGGACGATATGCGTGGTACACTTATTTCGCAGATAAAGTCGGAGCGGTATCGTACGATGGTGACAGATGAATGGGTAAGCAGCGCTGTAATCGTGAAAAACGAGGCTGTATTTAATGCAATGAAATAAAAAAGATAAATTTACAAAAGCAAGCTGTGTTTCAAAGTGACATGGCTTGTTTTTTTATATCGGAGAAGATATTTTTTGTTTAGATGAAAAATTTGTGTATAATTAACAAACAGATAGGTATTGCGTTTGGTATTTTGGCGTGATATAATATATACTATATGATATATCACATATGCATATTTGGTTATGGTTTGTGCAATGCAAAAAGAAGTATGGAGTTGATGTTTATGAAACTGTCGGAAATCAGGAGTCTTTTGGAAGCAGAAGTGAAAACAGTGCCGTATGGCGATGATATCGAAATAAAAAGCGCATGCGGAAGCGACCTGATGAGTGATGTTCTTGCGTTTGTAAAGGAACAGGGAATACTGCTGACAGGTCTTGTAAACCCGCAGGTGGTTCGTACGGCTGAGATGATGGATATACGCGTCATTGTGTTTGTGCGCGGAAAAGAGCCCGACGAAGCTATGATAAAGCTGGCGGACAGCAAAGGGATTGTTTTGCTGACAACGCGGAAGGCAATGTTTGTGGCATGTGGTATATTGTATTCAAACGGACTTGTTCCGGATAACATTATATAGCCGGAGGATGTTATATGGATAATATAATAAAACTTCATTTTGATGTTGCCGGAGGAGATTTTGTGGAAGCGGGAACAGCGTCCGGCAATGTAAAAAAGGTTTTAAATCAGATAGGAATATCACCGGCAGCAATAAGAAGAGCAGCCATAGCGATGTATGAAGGGGAAATCAATATGGTTATACATGCTGACGGAGGGACGGCAGATGTGGAGGTTACGCCGGAGAAAATTAAAATAATATTAAGCGATAACGGACCGGGAATAAAAGATATTTCTATGGCGATGAGGGAAGGCTTTTCTACGGCATCGCAGGAGGCGCGCGATATGGGCTTCGGAGCCGGAATGGGGCTGCCGAACATGAAAAGATATACAGATACGATGGATATAAAAAGTGAGATAGGAGTCGGAACCACGGTTGAAATGACGATTAATCTGTAATATGAGCTGTGTGTGCAGTGTTTTTTTATGTGTATTTACATTAAAAACAAAGGCGGTGACGGGTAATATTGGAAAAGACATATTTTCATTCTGTAACGCTTGATAAAGATAAATGCATGGGTTGTACAAACTGTCTGAAACGCTGTCCGACTGAGGCAATACGTGTGCGCAGCGGCAAAGCTCGGATTATAAAAGAAAGGTGCATTGACTGCGGAGAATGTATACGGGTCTGTCCGTATCATGCAAAAAAAGCTGTCACAGACCCTTTTGCAAAAACGGAAGAATATAAATATAAAATTGCGCTTCCGGCACCGAGTTTGTACGGACAGTTTAATCAGCTTGATGATATAAACATAGTATTAAACGGATTGAAGAAAATAGGATTTGACGATGTGTATGAAGTCGCACGTGCGGCAGAAATTGTCACAATTGCTTCAAAGGATTTTATTTTTAAAAAAAAGCTTCAGTATCCGATAATTTCGTCGGCATGTCCTGCCGTTGTGAGGCTGATACGTGTCAGATTTCCGAATTTGATAAAAAATCTGCTGCCGGTGCTTTCTCCGATGGAAGTTGCGGCAAAGCTTGCAAAAAAAGAGGCACAGAAGAAAACAGGACTTTCTCTTGATGAAATAGGAGCATTTTTTATAACACCGTGTGCGGCGAAAATGACTGTCATAAAAGACCCGCTCGGTCAGGAAAAATCATATGTTGACGGTGCGATATCCATGTCGGATATATATATGCGGCTTGTCAGTGCGATGAGCAAGGTTGATAATCCCGAAAACCTTGTGCGCTCGGGGCTTAAGGGCGTAGGCTGGGCGAGCAGCGGCGGTGAGGCATACGCTTTGGGAAAAGATGAGTACATAGCGGTAGACGGTATCGATAATGTTATAAAAGTGTTTGAGGGGCTTGAGGACGAACAGTTTCATAATATAAAATTTATTGAGGCGGGCGCATGCGTCGGGGGCTGTGTCGGAGGTCCGCTGGCTGTTGAGAACGGATTTGTTGCGGAAACAAAAATTAAGCTTCTTACAAAAATGCTTACCAGTTATGAGATGGAAAAAGCGTTTCCTTGTATAGATATGGAGGATGTAAGTTTTACTAAAGATATAGAGTATATTCCGGTAATGAAGCTTGACAGCGATATTTCGGAGGCAATGAAAAAGATGGAACGGCTTGAAAGAATATATAATTCAATGCCGAAAATAGATTGCGGCAGCTGCGGAGCGCCGTCATGCCGTGCACTTGCCGAAGATATTGTGCGCGGCTTCGGAAAAGAGATGGACTGTGTGCATAAATTGCGTGAACGAGTGTTTTCACTGGCAAAAGAAATGGTTGAAATACAGGAAAATATAACATTGTCCGAAAAAGGCGGCAAATAAGAAAAAGGGGTGGAAATATGACGGCGAAACAGCTTGCAAAGGAGCTTGAACTGACCGCACTTACAGACTGCGGCGATGATAAAGAAGTTGACGGCTGTTATATATGTGATTTGCTGAGTTATGTAATGAGTCATGCATCAAAGGGGAATGTGTGGATTACCGTGCAAACAAATATAAACGTTGTTGCCGTGGCTTCTCTGACGGAGGTCAGCTGTGTTATAATCCCCGAAAATATTGTAGTTGAGGATATCACGCTGAAGAAGGCTGCTGCTGAAAATATCACATTCTTTTCTTCGCAGCATACAGCATATGAGCTTGCCGGAAAGCTTTCGGAAATTATTTAAACAGCGGGGAAGGTTTAAATATGAGATATTATTATGACTTCCACATACATTCATGTCTTTCGCCGTGCGGCGATGATGATATGACACCGAATAACATAGTAAACATGTCAATCTTGAAAGGGCTTGATATAATTGCCCTGACAGATCATAACTGCGCTGCAAATATTCCGGCTGTTTTAAAATGTGCCAAAGGCAGAATTACTGTTTTATGCGGCATGGAAATTGAGAGCTGCGAAGAAGTTCATATGATATGTCTTTTTGACGAATGGAATAAATGCAGAAAGATGTGGGAGATTGTTCATGCCGAGATGAATCCAATAAAAAATGATGCTGAAATTTTCGGCGAGCAGCTGATAATGAATGAAAATGATGAGATATCGGGAAAGATAGATAATTTGCTGGTTACCGCAACGCGCATGTCGGTATATGATATATGCAGAAGAGTACATGAAATGGGCGGAGTGTGCATAGCGGCACATGTGGATAAAAGCTCGTACAGTATTTTATCGAACTTAGGTTTTATTCCCGATGACCTGAACATAGACTGTATTGAGATATCGCGCAGAGGAGATTGCGATAGCTTGTTTTCATCGAACGAATATCTGAAAAAATACATGGCTTTGTTCTCATCGGATGCACATTATTTGGAGGATATTTCAGAGAGAGAAAATTTTATGGAGATCGACGAAAATGTACATTTGAGCGCAAAATCGGTAGTTGAATTTCTCAAAAGAGAAAAACAATGAAAAAATATAAAAAACGAAAAAATTTTTTGAAAAAATTTGAGAAAATTGTAGATTTTTATAAATTAAAGTGATACAATATTACCCGATGTGTTATTAAAATGATTGTTAAATTTGTAACAATGTGACAGCGTATGATATTAATATGATATTAAACCGTATGTACTACTTTTGCGGTTAAAATATAAATAACGTAGGAGGACCTAAAATGAGTGAGAAAAAAGCAAGTACCTTTAAGGGTACAAAGCAGCAGGAGGAGCAGCTTTTGCAGGTTATTGAAAACCACAAAGGTCAGCCGGGAGCACTGATGCCGATACTTCAGGAGGCTCAGGAAATTTACGGTTATCTTCCGCTTGAAGTGCAGCAGATTATTGCTGAGAAAACAGGCATTACAATGGCTGAAATTTACGGTGTTGTAACATTTTACGCACAGTTTTCGCTTTATCCGAAGGGCGAGTACAAAATTGCAGTCTGTCTTGGTACGGCATGCTATGTAAAGGGTTCGGGAGATATTCTCGAGCGCATTAAGCAGCGCCTTGGGGTTGAAGTCGGACAGTGCAGTGCCGACGGAAAGTATTCACTTGACGCAACAAGATGTATCGGCGCATGCGGACTTGCTCCGGTATTGACTGTAAACGATGAGGTTTACGGCAGACTTACCGTAGATGATGTAGACGGTATTCTGGCGAAATATTGATACCATGCAGGAATTATCGCTGCATATACTTGACATAGCTCAGAATTCGGTCGCGGCAAAAGCATCGCTGATAGAAATTGTTATTGATGAAAATGAGGCAAATGATACTCTCGATATAACAATCAGGGATAACGGCTGCGGAATGGACGAGGAAAAAGTAAAGAAAGTGCTTGACCCGTTTTATACAACAAGAACGACAAGAAAAGTCGGGCTTGGAGTACCGATGTATCGCGAGGCGGCGGTTTCGACAGGCGGAGATTTCAGGATTGAGAGCGTTGTCGGGGAAGGCACGGCGGTGTTTGCGCGTTTTGGTTATTCGCATATAGACAGACAGCCTATGGGCGATATCGGCAGTGTTATACATATTTTGATAACGGGAAATCCCGATATCGATTTTGTGTACAGGCATACGGTAAACGGCAGACAATTTGAGCTTGATACCCGCGAAATAAAAAAAATTCTCGGCGGTGTTCAGGTTTCCGATATGAGCGTCGGTATATGGCTTAAAGAATATATCAGTGAAGGAATTTCAAATTTATACGGAGGTGTTTAGATAATGAAATCATTGGAGGAATTGGCGGCTATAAGAGAAAAGGCTTTGAGCAGTATCCATATGCGCCATGACAGAATGGACGGCATAAGAATTGTTGTCGGCATGGCAACATGCGGTATAGCAGCAGGTGCACGTCCCGTACTCAATGCATTTGTTGAGGAGGTTGGCAAAAGAAAGCTTACAGATGTTGTGGTTACACAAACAGGCTGCATAGGTATGTGCCGTCTTGAGCCTATCGTTGAGGTTTACATGCCCGGCAAAGAAAAGGTTACATATGTAAAGCTTGATGCTGATAAAGCACGTAAGATTGTTTCTGACCATATTGTGAACGGCAAGATTTGTACAGAGTATACAATCGGTGAGGCTGACAAGTAATATAAAAACAAGATATTATTCAAAAGCGTTTAAATAAAACAGAGGAGGACACAGAAATATGGATTTGTATAGAAGCCATGTGTTGGTCTGCGGCGGTACCGGTTGTACTTCGTCGGGTTCTGCAAAAATTATAGAAGAACTTAAGACACAGCTTAAGGCACAGGGAATTGATAAAGAGGTTATGGTTGTAAAGACCGGCTGTTTCGGTCTTTGCGCATTGGGTCCGATTATGGTCGTATATCCCGAAGGCGCATTTTACAGCATGGTGCAGCCCGAAGATGTAAAGGAAATCGTTGAAGAGCACCTTGTAAAGGGCAGAATTGTAAAAAGACTGCTTTATTCGGAAACAGTGCATGAAGATGACAACATAAAGTCTTTAAATGAGGTTGATTTTTACAAAAAGCAGATGCGTATAGCGCTGCGTAACTGCGGTGTAATCAATCCCGAGAAGATTGAAGAGTACATAGCATTTGACGGATATAAAGCACTCGGCAAGGTGCTTACGGAAATGACACCCGAGCAGCTTATTGCAGAGATGAAGGCTTCGGGACTTCGCGGCCGCGGCGGCGCAGGTTTCCCGACAGGCGTAAAGTGGGAGTTTGCATCAAAATCGGTTTCGGATCAGAAATATGTCTGTTGTAACGCCGACGAAGGCGACCCCGGCGCATTCATGGACAGAAGCGTACTTGAGGGCGACCCGCACTCGGTAATTGAGGCTATGGCAATCGCAGGTTATGCAATCGGCGCAAACCAAGGCTATATTTATATCAGAGCTGAGTACCCGATTGCTGTTGAAAGACTCAGAATTGCAATCGGACAGGCTCGCGAATACGGCTTGCTCGGTAAAAATATTTTCGGAACAGACTTTGACTTTGACCTTGACATAAGACTTGGCGCCGGCGCATTTGTGTGCGGCGAGGAAACGGCTCTTATGACATCTATCGAAGGCAAGCGCGGTGAGCCGAGATGCCGTCCGCCTTTCCCGGCAGTAAAAGGACTTTTCGGTCAGCCTACTGTTCTTAACAATGTTGAAACATATGCAAACATTCCGGTTATTATCAATAAGGGTGCTGAATGGTTTGCATCAATCGGCACAGAAAAGAGCCATGGTACAAAGGTATTTGCACTTGGCGGAAAAATTAACAATACAGGCCTTGTTGAGGTTCCCATGGGAACAACGCTGCGTGAAATCGTTGAGGAAATCGGCGGCGGTATTCCGAACGGCAAGAAGTTCAAGGCTGCACAGACAGGTGGACCTTCGGGCGGATGTATTCCGGCATCACTTATTGATACACCGATTGATTATGACTCACTCATAAGCATCGGTTCAATGATGGGCTCGGGCGGACTTATTGTTATGGACGAAAATACATGTATGGTTGATATTGCAAAGTTCTTCCTTGAGTTTACGGTTGATGAGTCGTGCGGAAAATGCGCACCGTGCAGAATTGGAACAAAGAGAATGCTTGAAATTCTCGAAAAAATAACAAGAGGCACAGGAACGCTTGAAGATATAGACAGACTTGAAACTTTGTGCAACAATGTTAAGCAGTCGGCTCTGTGCGGTCTCGGACAGACGGCGCCCAATCCTATTTTAAGCACACTGCGTTACTTCAGAGATGAATATATTGCTCACGTTGTTGACAAAAAATGTCCTGCCGGCGTATGCAAACACCTTCTCAGCTACAGCATAGACCCCGAGAAGTGCAGAGGCTGCGGACTTTGCGCAAAACAGTGCCCTGTTGAAGCAATCAGCGGCGAAATTAAGTCGCCGTTCAGCATTAATACAACAAAATGTATTAAGTGCGGCGCTTGTGAGAGCAAATGTCCGTTTAAGGCAATTTCTAAATAAAACGTCGGAAGGGAGAAAAGATAAATGGAAATGGTTAATATTAAAATTAACGGCTTAGATGTAAGCGCGCCCAAAGGTTCTACAATACTTGAAGCCGCACGTCTTGCCAATATAGATATACCCACGCTCTGCTATCTGAAAGATGTAAACCAAATCGGTTCGTGCAGAATGTGCGTAGTTGAAATAAAAGGCGCAAGAAGCCTTCAGGCTGCTTGTGTTTACCCCATAAACGAGGGTATGGAAATATTTACAAATTCACCGGTTGTTCGTTCGGCAAGAAAGACAACACTGGAGCTTATACTTTCAAATCACGATAAAAAGTGTCTGACATGCGTACGAAACAGAAATTGTGAACTTCAGAAGCTTTCGGACGAACTTGGTATCACGGAACTGCCGTATGAACCTGTTCATGAGGAGGAAAAGGCTGCAATTGACGATTTGTCACCGTCAATCGTTCGCGATAACAATAAATGTATTCTTTGCCGCCGCTGCGTAAGCGTATGTAAGAACATACAGACAGTCGGCGTTATCGATGCAAAGGAAAGAGGTATTGCGACAAATATCGGATGTGCATTTGATAAATCACTCAGCGAGGTTGCATGTGTAAACTGCGGTCAGTGTATAACGGCATGTCCTGTCGGTGCTCTGACAGAAAAGGACGATACGAAAAAAGTTTGGGAAGCAATCCATGATGACGACAAGTATGTTGTTGTTCAGACTGCGCCTGCTGTAAGAGCGGCTCTCGGCGAAGAATTCGGCATTGAGATGGGCAAGGCTGTAACGGGCAAAATGGTTGCGGCGCTTCGCAGACTTGGTTTCAACAAAGTATTTGATACAGATACAGGTGCCGACCTTACAATCATGGAAGAAGGCACAGAGGTAATTGACAGAATTACAAACGGCGGAAAGCTGCCTGTAATTACATCATGCAGCCCTGGCTGGGTAAAATTCTGTGAGCATAATTATCCCGAGTTTTTGGACAATCTTTCAACGGCAAAATCGCCTCATGAGATGTTTGGCGCTGTTATAAAGACATATTACGCAGAAAAACAGGGTATTGACCCCAAGAGCATTGTAAATGTATCGGTTATGCCGTGTACGGCAAAGAAGTTTGAGGCTGCAAGAGAGGAGCTTGCCAACGGTGAACTGCGCGATGTAGATGTTGTAATCACAACGCGCGAACTTGCAAGAATGATTAAAGAAGCAGGTATTGATTTTGCGGCTTTGCCTGATGAGGAGTTTGAAAATCCGTTCGGTGCAGCTACGGGCGCAGGCGTAATTTTTGGCGCTACAGGCGGCGTTATGGAGGCTGCTCTGCGTACAGTTGCGGAGATTTTGTCCGGAGAAACTGTTCCCGAGGACAGCTACAGTGTTGTTCGCGGAACCGATGGCATAAAGCGTGCTGAGGTTGAAATTGCAGGCAAAAAGATAAAGGCTGCCGTTGCACATGGTCTCGGCAATGCAAGAAAGCTTCTTGACGCCATAAAAGCAGGCGAGGAGAGCTATGATTTTGTTGAGATAATGGCTTGTCCCGGTGGCTGTGTAACCGGCGGCGGTCAGCCTATCGTTTCGGCAAAAACGCAGATGGATATTGATGTAAAGGCTACACGTGCAAAGGCGCTTTATGACGAGGATAAGTCGCTTCCGCTCAGAAAGTCGCATGAAAACCCCGTTATCAAAACTCTGTATGATGAGTATTTTGAAAAGCCCGGTTCGCATAAGGCACATGAGCTTTTGCACACACATTACCATAAGAGAAATTTGTATTAATTTTTGTATAAAAAGATGTATGAGAGGCGGAATAAAAACCGTCTCTCTTTTTATATTAGAATGATAAATAAATTCGGCAATTATAAAAAATATTGGGCACACCCCTTTTATTTTTTGCTGAAATGATGTATTATATATATAGTCTGCATTGATGCGGATGATTGAACCGAGGGAGGAAAAGACGAAAATGAACGAGGTTTCACAAAATTTATATGAAAAACTCAACTCGATGCAGAAAAAAGCAGTTATGCATACTGAGGGACCGCTGCTGATACTGGCAGGCGCAGGGAGCGGAAAAACCACTGTGCTCGTCAACAGAATAGCATATTTGCTTACACAAAAAAATGTTCGTCCTTATAATATACTTGCAATAACGTTTACAAATAAGGCAGCAAATGAAATGAAGAGCCGCGTTGAGGAAATATTCGGCGAAGGAGCGGGCGATATGTGGATATCGACCTTTCATTCAATGTGCGTAAAAATTCTGCGCCGATATATAACAAGAATAGGATATGACAGCAGTTTTGTTATTTATGACTCGGCAGATTCGCAGACGGTAATAAAGGATTGCCTTAAGCAATATAATTTGTCGGATACAAATTTTAAACCACGCAGCGTTCTTGCCGAAATAAGCAATGCGAAAGATGATCTCATTGACCCGCAGGAGTTTGAAAAGATGTATGCCGGCGACTTTCGTATGAGCAAAATCTCGAAGCTGTATGCAACATATCAAAACATATTAAAAGCAAATAATGCGCTTGATTTTGATGATATAATTGTAAAAACAATACAGCTTTTTGAGGAAAATCCTGATGTGCTGGAATATTATCAGAAAAAATTTCATTATATTATGGTTGATGAGTATCAGGACACAAATAACGCACAGTATCGTCTTGTGTCGCTGTTGTCGGCAGCGCGCAGAAACTTATGCGTTGTTGGCGACGATGACCAGAGCATTTATAAATTCAGAGGGGCAAATATACGCAATATTCTCGATTTTGAGCATGAATTTCCCGATGCCGAGGTTATTAAGCTGGAACAGAATTACCGTTCGACCCAAACTATTTTAAACGCCGCAAATGATGTTATATCAAATAATCGCAAGCGTAAGGGCAAAAGGCTTTGGACGGGAGGCGCAGAGGGCGATAAAATTTATTTCTACGATGCGGAAAATGAACACGACGAAGGAAAGTTTATCGCACGTGAGATTGATCGCTTGGTGTCCGAGAGAAACCGCAGCTTTAATGATTTTGTTATTCTGTACAGAACAAATGCGCAGTCACGTGTGCTTGAAGAAATGCTGCTGCGTCAGGGAATACCGTATAGAGTTCTTGCGGGACTGAGGTTTTATGACAGAAAAGAAATCAAGGATATTATCGCATATTTGCGCGTAATACATAACTCGTCAGACAGTGTAAGCCTGAGAAGGATTATAAATGAGCCGAAAAGAGGAATCGGAAATACTACGCTTTCGCATGCGCAGGATATTGCAGAGAGTATAAATTCAAGCATGTATGATGTGATATGCGATGCAAACCTGTATTCGGAACTTAGCCGTGCCGCTGTAAAGCTGAAAGAGTTTACAGCAATGATTGACACACTGAGGCATGCGCAGAAAAGTATGAAGCTGACAGACTTTGTGGATTTTGTGCTCGAAAGAACATCATACAGACAGTCGCTCGTGCTTGAAAATTCGATTGAGGCACAAAGCAGGCTCGAAAATCTCGACGAGTTTATGTCAGTCGTAAAGGAATATGAAGCAACCGCGGAAGAACCGTCGCTGGCAGATTTTTTGGAGAATGTGTCGCTTGTTGCCGATATTGATAATTATGATGAAGAACAGCCGACAGTCGTACTTATGACAATCCATTCGGCGAAAGGACTTGAGTTTCCGATTGTGTTCATTGCAGGAATGGAAGAGGGGCTATTTCCCGGGACGCGTTCGATGCTTGATATGGAGGAAATTGAGGAAGAAAGAAGACTGTGTTATGTTGCAATAACGCGTGCAAAGGAAATTTTGTATATAACAAAAGCTCAGATGCGAATGTTGTTCGGACAGACATCATATCCGCAGGTATCGCGCTTTGTGAGAGAAATTCCGCAGGAACTTATAATGGAGTTTGGGACAAAAAAACGAAAGGCAGCTGCGTCATCTTCATTCGGACACGGAAACGGAGGAGGCAAAATACATACAAAAGTTTCAAAAGAGTATGATGCAATGTCAAAAGCTAACCTGTTTTCGGCGTTTGATGTGCGTAAAAATACTTCTGCCGCAAGCATAGATTATTCTGCCGGAGATACGGTTATGCATAAAAAATTCGGCAGGGGAAAGGTTTTGTCGGTAACTCCGCTCGGAAATGACAGCAAAGTTCAGGTACAGTTTGAAAACGGCGATGTTAAAAACCTGATGGCAATGTTTGCAAATCTGAAAAAAGTGTGATACAATATGAAAAACGTTTTTATAAAATAAAGAAAAGGCGATGGTCAGTATGAAAAGAGAAAATTTAACTATGCTTACGGACTTTTATGAGTTCACAATGGCAAACGGATATCTTGAGCATGGTTTCGGCGATAAAATAGCTTATTTTGATATGTTTTTTCGCAAAGTGCCCGATGACGGCGGATATGCAATAATGGTGGGTGTTGAACAGCTGATAGAATATCTTGAAGATTTACACTTCGGTGATGAGGATATTGAATATCTGCGTGCAAAAGGAATGTTTTGCGAAGAGTTTTTAGAATATCTCAAAAACTTTGAGTTTAAATGCGATGTATGGGCAATTCCCGAAGGAATGCCGATTTTTCCGGGCGAGCCGATTGTTACGGTAAGAGGTCCTGTTATACAGGCGCAGTTTGTTGAAACGATGATACTTCTTACAGTAAATCACCAGAGCCTTATTGCAACAAAGGCAAACAGGATAGTACGTGCTGCTGCGGGCAGACCGATAATGGAGTTTGGCTCAAGACGCGCCCAGGGATATAATGCAGCAATTATGGGCGCGCGCGCGGCATATATAGCAGGCTGTGCAGGAACAGCATGCGCAATTGCCGAAAGAAAGTACGGTGTACCGGCACTCGGAACGATGGCACATAGCTGGATACAGCTTTTTGATAACGAATATGACGCTTTTGTGGCATATGCAAAAACTTATCCGAATGATTGCACCTTGCTTGTTGATACGTATAACGTTTTAAAAAGCGGTATACCGAATGCGATAAAAGTATTTAAAGAAGTGCTTTTGCCGAAGGGTTTCAGACCGAAGGGCATACGGATTGACAGCGGAGACATAACATATTTATCGAAAAAAGCGCGTAAAATGCTTGATGAGGCAGGGTTTGAGGACTGCGGCATTGTAGCGTCAAACTCTCTTGATGAATTTATAATAAGAGATACGCTTATGCAGGGAGCGCAGATAAATTCCTTCGGTGTCGGAGAAAGACTTATAACATCAAGCTCCGAACCGGTTTTCGGCGGTGTTTATAAGGTTGCGGCAGTCGAAGAGAACGGAGAAATTGTGCCGAAAATTAAACTGAGTGAAAATGTGAGCAAAATTACCACGCCTTGCTTTAAACAGGTATACAGACTGTTTTCGAGAGAAAATGATAAAGCTATAGCTGATGTAATCACTCTTCACGGTGAAAAAATCAATGATAATGAGCCGTATGAAATATTTGATCCGGAGCATGTATGGAAGAGGAAAATTGTTGATAATTTTTATGCCAAACCAATTCTCACAAAGATATTTGAAAACGGTAAATGCATATATAAATCACCATCTATAGAAGAAATAAAATCCTTCTGTAAAGAGCAGGTTGACACGCTTTGGGACGAAGTTAAGCGTTTTGAAAACCCGCATAACTATTATGTTGATTTATCACAGAGTTTGTGGGATATAAAAAATGAATTGCTTAAAAAGTATTCCAAATAAAAATTAATTTTGAAACGGGGAGCATTATGGCACTTTTTACGATATCGGATTTACATTTGCCTCTCGGAGTTGATAAACCGATGGACATATTCGGGGGTCCGTGGGAAAACTACATTGAAAAGCTTGAAAAAAATTGGAATGAAACAGTAAATGACGGAGATTGGGTTGTTATGCCGGGGGATTTTTGCTGGGCAATGCACCTTCGGGAGTCATTTCGGGATTTTGAGTTTTTAAATAAGCTGACGGGTATAAAAGTGCTTTTAAAGGGTAATCATGACTACTGGTGGGACACTGTGAGCAAGTTAAGGCGTTTTATGAGTGAAAACGGTTTTGAAAACATACTGTTTTTGCAGAATAATTCTTTTATGTATAAAAATACGGCACTGTGCGGAACCAGGTTCTGGACTTGCCCGAATGCGCCGTCATTTTCGGCGGAGGACAGAAAAATTTATATGCGAGAGCTTGGCAGAGCAGAGTTGTCGCTTTGTGATGCGGTAAAAAATAACCCTGATGAAATCCTGTTTTTTACACACTATCCTCCGATTGCAAATGCGCAGACAGTGGATGAAGGTTTTGCAAAACTTATGAATAAGTACGGAGTGAAACGTGTTATTTACGGACATATTCACGGAAATGCGGCACACAGGGCGTTTGTCGGTGGGTATAATGGCATAAATTTTGAGCTTGTTTCATGTGATTATTTGGGATTTACGCCAAAAAAACTGTGCGATTAAAAGTTTTTTTGAAAAAAGGTTGCAAATTTTTGCATATATGTTATAATATTTTAATGACTGTTTATAATTTAACAAGGGCAAAGCAGCTAAATTAAAGTTGGAGGAAAGATAAAAATGAGTGTTAAGGTTGAAAAAACAGAAAAAAACATGGTTGAACTTGAATTTGAGGTAAGCAAGGAAGATTTCGAATCGGCAGTTCAGCGTTCGTACATAAAAAACGTTAAGAGCATAAATATTCCCGGATTTCGTAAGGGAAAAGCTCCCAGAAAGATAATTGAGGGAATGTACGGCAAAGAGGTATTTTACGATGATGCCATTAACTTTGTATTTCCCGATGCTTATGAGGCGGCAATAAAAGAGGCAAAGCTGGAGCCTGTATCGCGCCCCGAGGTTGATATTAAGCAGTTCCCGACAGATGAACTTAACCTTATTCTCAGTGCAAAGGTTACGGTTAAACCCGATGTGAAGATTGCTAAATTTGATAAGATAGAAACTGAAAAGCCCGAATATCCCGTAAGTGATGAAGATGTTGATGCAGAACTTAAAAGACGCCAGAGCCAGAATGCTCGTGTTATCACGGTAGAAGATCGCGCAGCCGAAAAGGGTGATACTGTTGTTGTTGACTTTGAAGGCTTCTGCGACGGTGTTGCATTTGAAGGCGGAAAAGGTGAAAACTACAGTCTTGAGCTTGGTTCGGGTCAGTTCATACCCGGCTTTGAAGATCAGCTTATAGGTGCGAATGCAGGCGATGACGTTGAGGTAAATGTTACGTTCCCCGAAGAATATCATGCACCCGAGCTTGCAGGAAAGCCTGCACTGTTTAAGGTTAAAGTGCATAGCATAACAACAAAGGAACTTCCTGAAATTGATGACGAATTTGCTAAAGATGTTAGCGAGTTTGATACAATTGACGAGCTTAAAAAGGATATAAAGACAAAACTTGAAGAGAATAATGACAAGCGCGCAAAGCAGGAATTTGAAAATAACGTAATAGATTTCATAATTTCAAAGATGAAAGCTGATATTCCCGAAATTATGTATGAAAACCGCATTGATGACATGGTTCGCGATTTTGAAATGCGTCTTTCATATCAGGGCATGAACATTGACAAGTATCTTGAGTATACAGGCATGGATATGACAGCCTTCAGAGGTCAGTTTAAAGAGCAGGCCGAAAAGCAGGTAAAGGGTATGCTTGCGCTTGAGGCTATGGCTAAGAAAGAGAAGATAAAAGCGCTCAAAGACGATGTTAAAAAAGAATATGAAAAGCTTGCGGAACAGTACAAGATGGACGTTGAGAAAATCAAGAGCTTTGTAAGCGAAGATGACCTCAAAAAGGACATTGTGACAAATAAGACAATAGATGCTCTTCTTGCTATGGCAAGCGGTGAAACTGCGCCGGCTGATGAAAAGGAAGAGAAAGAAACAAAGAAAAAGAGTGCAGCAAAGAAAGCTGATGAATAATAAGCGGCAGCTTTTATATAAATCAGTTTTAAAGTAATGGCAGACAACAAAATATGTGTTAATGGGAGTGAAACGTATGAATATGAGTTTAGTGCCTACAGTTATTGAACAGACAAACCGCGGAGAGCGTGCATACGATATATTCTCGCGTTTGTTAAAAGAGCGAATTGTATTTTTGGGCGAGGACGTAAATGATGTAACGTCGTCACTCATTGTTGCACAGATGTTGTTTTTAGAGAGTGAAGATCCGGATAAGGATATTCAGTTCTATATCAATAGCCCGGGCGGCTCAATTACCGCAGGAATGGCGATTTATGATACGATGCAGTATATTAAGTGTGATGTGTCCACGATTTGCATAGGTATGGCAGCGAGCATGGGAGCGTTTTTGCTTGCAGCCGGCGAGAAAGGCAAGCGTTTTGCGCTGCCGAACAGCGAAATAATGATACATCAGCCGCTTATAAGCGGGGGTCTCAGCGGGCAGACAACCGATATAAAAATATACTCGGATCATTTGGTATCAACAAAGGAAAAGATGAACAGAATTCTTTCAGAACGTTCGGGGCAGCCGTATGAAAAGGTTTGCGCGGATACGGAAAGAGATAATTTTATGAGCGCTGATGCGGCAAAGGCTTATGGACTTATAGACGAGGTTATTACACGTAAGGCGTAATGACCATTTGAGTGAGAGGTGATATTATGTCCGGCAGCAAATCATCGAACAATACGAAACAGTTAAAATGCTCATTCTGCGGAAAGCCGCAGGATTCTGTGAAGAAGCTTGTGGCAGGTCCGGGTGTGTATATTTGCAATGAATGTATTTCATTATGCCAGAGCGTGCTTGACGGTGAATATGAAGTTGAATCAATGGATTTGGATTTGGCAAATGTGCCGAAGCCCAAGAAAATAAAAGAAATTCTCGACCAGTATGTAATCGGGCAGGATCAGGCGAAAAAGGCAATGTCGGTTGCCGTGTATAATCACTATAAGCGTATTGAGCACGAAAATCACATTGATGATGTCGAGCTTCAGAAGAGCAATATACTTTTGCTCGGACCTACCGGTTCGGGAAAAACTTTTCTTGCACAGACTCTTGCGAGAATATTAAATGTACCGTTTGCAATTGCTGACGCCACATCTCTTACAGAGGCCGGATATGTCGGCGAAGATGTTGAAAATATCTTGCTGAAGCTTATTCAGGCAGCAGATTATGATATTGATATGGCAGAACGCGGAATTGTATACATTGATGAAATCGATAAAATAACAAAGAAATCGGAAAATGTGTCGATTACGCGCGATGTAAGCGGCGAAGGCGTTCAGCAGGCACTTTTGAAAATCCTTGAGGGAACGGTTGCGTCTGTTCCACCGCAGGGAGGACGCAAACATCCGCATCAGGAATTTATACAGATTGACACGACGAACATCTTGTTTATATGCGGCGGCGCATTTGATGGAATTGAGAAGATTATTAACAGCAGAATTGGTAAAAACTCGATTGGCTTTGGAGCAAAGGTTGAAAGTAAAAAAGAGGTTGAGCTTGGCAGTGCGCTGAAGAATATAACGCCGCAGGATTTGCTGAAGTATGGACTTATACCTGAGTTTATCGGACGCTTGCCTGTAATATCAACGTTGGATAACCTTGACCGTGATGCATTGGTACGAATTTTAACAGAGCCGAAGAATGCACTTGTGAAGCAATATCAGAAGCTTTTTGAGATGGACGATGTGTACCTTGAGTTTGACCGTGAGGCGATTGAGGCAATTGCCGAAAAGGCAGGCGAGAGGAATACGGGTGCAAGAGGTCTTCGTTCGATTGTAGAGGAAACAATGATGGATATTATGTTTGAAATTCCGTCAGACGAAACAATCGAAAGATGTATCATACATGCAGATACTGTGCTTGAAAAAAAGCCCCCTGAGATAATTCGAAATATGGACAGGAAAAATAAAGTACCCTACAGCGGAGAAAAAATGATTGACCGTGATATTGGCTGATTATTTGATTTTAAAAGGCGTTCTTTTACAGGACGCTTTTTTTATTTGAAAATTGCTTGTAAATGACACAAAAATATCGTATAATAAATAATATGACGATTCAAAACGGAATTTGTCTGCGTATATGAATTAAATATGTATACAGTCCCATATAATACCGTACATTCATACGCCTTATCTGCCCGCGATAAGATTATGCGTATTAATTTAGATTGTGGGCAGAAAGGTCGGAAAATTTATGCCGAATGTTACTGAAAATACAATGCATTTGCCGCTGATGGCAATGCGCGGAATAGTTGTTTTCCCATATATGATTACACATTTTGACGTAGGCAGAGTAAAGTCGATAAAGGCACTGGAGGCTGCTATGGCAGGGGAGCAGACTATCTTTCTGACTGCACAGAAGGACATAGAAGTTGATCTGCCGAAGGAAAGTGATTTGTATAGGGTAGGAACAGTTGCAAAAATTAAACAGATAGTTAAACTTCCGGGAGATTCTGTAAGAGTGCTTGTGGAAGGAATGTATCGCGCAAAATTATGCGAGGTATTGCTGGAGGAGCCTTATTTTGCATGTGTATGCAGCAAAATCGAAGAAGATGATGACAGCTATGCTGTCAGAGATGCACTTTTGCGCAAATTAAAAGAGGTTTTTGAACGATATTTTTCTTATAACAGCAGAATAAATTCGGAATCTATGGTTTCAATAATGGCGATTGATGATGTGGCAAAGCTTACAGACGTAATCGCCTCAAATATAAACTTAAAATACACGGACAAACAGCGTGTACTTGAGGCAATAAGTCTTACGGAAAGAGTTACGGAGCTTATTGCGATTTTGGAAAACGAAATTGAAATTGTTCGGTTGGAGCAAAATATATCGGAAAAAGTAAAAACGCAGATTGACAAAAACCAGCGCGAGTACTATCTGAGAGAACAGCTGAAAATTATTTCGGATGAACTTGGCGAAGGCGAAGGAATAAATGCTGAAATTGCGGAATATAAAAATAGGCTCGAAAAAATTAAAGTATCGGATGAGGTACGCGAGAAGGTATTAAAAGAAATACAGCGTTTATCAAAGATGCCGAGCGGTTCTCCGGACGGAGTTGTTGTAAGAAATTATCTTGATACTGTATTGGATTTGCCGTGGGGAGTTTTTACAAAAGAAAGATATGATATAAATAAAGCCGAGCGCATACTGAATGAAGAACATTACGGTTTGACAAAGGTTAAGGAACGAGTGCTGGAATATCTTTCGGTCAGAAAACTTGCAAAGGACATGCCTGCGCCGATATTATGCTTTGTAGGGCCTCCTGGCGTCGGAAAAACATCTGTTGTAAAATCTATAGCAAAGGCAATAAACCGCAGCTATGTTCGGATTTCGCTCGGCGGCGTGCGTGATGAGGCAGATATACGCGGACACAGAAAAACGTATATCGGGGCAATGCCGGGAAGAATTATAAATGCATTAAAACTTGCAAAGAGTCAAAATCCGCTTATGCTTTTTGATGAAATTGATAAAATGGGAAATGACTTCCGCGGAGATCCGTCCGCTGCGATGTTGGAAGCGCTTGATTCTGAACAGAATTTTGCGTTCCGCGACCATTATGTCGAAGTGCCGTTTGACTTATCGCATGTAATGTTTGTAACAACCGCAAATACGCTTGACACTATACCGCCGGCGCTGCTTGACCGCATGGAGGTAATAAATATCAGCGGATACACGTCTGAGGAAAAGCTTAATATTGCTAAAGAGCACATCATACCAAAGCAGCTTAAGCGCCACGGACTCAAGCCTGACAAATTTACAATTGACGATAATGCTGTTATCAACCTCATAGAGTATTATACACGTGAGGCCGGTGTAAGAAATATGGAGCGTGAGATTGCAAATATATGCCGAAAAGCAGCAAAAGAAGTTGTTGCAGATAGAAAGCGCAGCGTTGTTGTATCCGAAAAAACGATAGAAAAATATCTCGGAAAGAAAAAGTTTTTATTTGATAAAATTAATGAGGAAGATGAAATAGGAATTGTCAGAGGATTGGCGTGGACAAGCGTTGGAGGCGACACACTGTCTGTCGAGGTTAACACAATGCCGGGAACGGGCAAAATTGAACTTACGGGCCAGCTAGGAGATGTGATGAAGGAATCGGCGCAGACGGCAATAAGCTATGTCCGTTCAAAAGCGAACGAGCTTGGAATTGATCCTATGTTTTATAAGGCGATTGACCTTCATATACATGTTCCCGAAGGCGCTGTGCCAAAAGACGGACCATCGGCAGGCATAACTATGGCAAGTGCGGTTATATCTGCTTTGAGCGGACGCAGTGCACATTCTGACGTTGCAATGACCGGCGAAATTACCCTTCGCGGACGGGTGCTGCCGATAGGCGGTCTGAAGGAAAAATCGCTTGCTGCGTATCGTGCAGGCGTAAAAACGGTCATAATACCTTATGAAAATGAACGTGATTTGGATGAAATATCAGATACGGTAAAGAATGCGATTAAATTTGTGCCGGTCAAGAGCATGGATGAGGTCATACCGATTACCCTGTCAAAAAACAGGAAGCGCGGTTTTAAACTGGATATGGCAAAACAAATTCCGTTTCTTCCTGTCTACGACAGCGAAAAGCAGACTTGTGCAGAAATAAAACAATAACAAATATGTCATGAAAGGGGATTTTTCTCAAATGTGCTGTTGCGCTATGTTTCGCTAAAGCATTGAGAAGAGGTAAGTGAAAAGATGAATATTCATAATGCAGATATTACAATCTCGGCAGTATCGCCAAAGCAATATCCGAATACCAATATACCTGAGTTTGCATTTGCAGGGCGTTCAAATGTGGGCAAATCATCGCTCATAAATAAACTGCTTAATCGAAAGGCTCTTGCCAGAGTCAGCGGAACACCGGGCAAAACTGTCACAATTAATTTTTATAATATAGATGACACAATTTTTCTTGTTGACTTGCCGGGATATGGATATGCCAGCCGTTCAAAAGAGGAAATAAAAAAATGGGGGAATATGATTGAGAGCTATCTTAACAACAGAGAGCAGATATATCAGGTATTCCTGCTGGTGGACAGCCGGCATAAACCGAGCGACCAGGATAAAATGATGCTTGATTGGATACGGGCATGCCAGGAAAGCGTGGTTGTTATTGCAACAAAAACAGATAAATTATCAAAAAAACAGCTCGAAGAAAATCTTGAGATGATATATGGCGAACTGCATTTGACAGATGATGATATTCTCATTCCTTTTTCGGTAAAAAATGATGAAGGAAAATTTACCGTGTGGGATATTATTAACCTCTTGCGCAGTAACGAAGAATAATTTACCATAATTTTATTATGTAAACAATAGACTCTGCGAAAGTAAAAAAAACTTGACTTTGCGGACAAAAAAAGATAAAATATTTAAATAGGAAAACTCTCCCGTTTTCGGGGGAGTTTGCTTTGTGAAATATCAGGCATTTTAAAATATTTTGTTGGTTTTGGAGGAAATATTATGCTTACAAAAGCACCGAGAGGAACAAGCGATATACTTCCGCTTGACAGCTATAAATGGCAGTATATAGAGAGAAAGGCGCGTGATGTGTGCCGCAGGTTTGGTTATGGCGAAATCCGTACGCCTACGTTTGAACATACAGAGTTATTTTTGCGAGGAGTCGGAGATACTACAGATGTTGTGGAAAAACAAATGTATACATTTGATGACAAGGGAGGGCGCAGTATTACATTAAGACCCGAGGGAACGGCATCGGCTGCCCGTGCGTATATTGAGCATAACCTTGGCGCGAATACACTTCCCGTGAAGCTTTTTTATACGATACCTTGCTTTAGATATGAAAAACCGCAGGCAGGACGTTTCCGTGAGTTTCATCAGTTTGGTGTCGAGGTTTTTGGCTCATCTGTGCCGACAGTGGACATCGAAATTATTTCACTGGCAGTAACTCTTTTAAACGAACTGGGGCTTAATGATTTGGCACTTAAAATTAATTCTATCGGATGTCCTGAGTGCCGTAAAAAGTATAACGAGGTTTTAAAAAGCTATTTTAAAGCGCACTATGACGAATTGTGTGATACATGTAAAAACAGATTGGAAAGAAACCCTCTGCGTATACTTGATTGCAAATCGCCGATATGCGGAGCTATAGCGAAAGATGCGCCGAAGCTGATAGATTATTTGTGTGATGACTGTAAAACGCATTTTGATAAAGTTAAATCAGGACTTGATAAAATAGGGATTTCATACGAGGTTGACCCTGATATTGTAAGAGGGTTGGATTATTACACAAAGACAGTGTTTGAAATTTCATCAAACGATATAGGCTCACAGTCAGCAGTGTGCGGCGGCGGGAGATATGATGGACTTATACAAGAGCTGGGGGGCTCACAGACGCCCGGAATTGGTTTTGCACTCGGAATTGAACGCCTTATCATGGTAATGGAAGGTAAAAATGCAAGTTTCGGAGAGTGCGAGGAACCGTTGCTTTTTGTGGCTGCGATAGGCGATTTGGCAGATGCTTATGCTGAAAAACTTGTTTATGATTTGCGCCGCAGCGGTATAGTATGCGAGAAAGACAGAATGGGGAAGAGTCTTAAAGCTCAGATGAAATATGCCGATAAACATGGATTTAGATATACTGTTGTGCTCGGAGACAATGAAATATCAACCGGCAGTGCTGTTTTAAAGAATATGAAGGATGGCGCACAGACTCAGGTTAATCTTTCTGATATTTCTGAATTTTTTACGGAGGTAAAATGATATGGATACAATGAAGGGCTTAAAACGTACAAACTATTGCGGCGAAACAAGCGGAGTCGGAAGTGTTGCTGTTGTAGGCGGATATGTGCAAAAAATAAGAGATTTGGGAAACTTGATATTTATTGATTTGCGCGACAGAACGGGAATTGTGCAGCTTGCTTTTGATGATAGTACAGACCGTGAAATTTTCAATAAAGCAAAATCATGCAGAAGCGAATATGTGCTTATGGCAAAGGGCACGGTCAGAGAACGTGAAAGCAAAAATCCTGATATGAAAACAGGCGATATAGAAGTGTATGTTGACGATTTGAGAATACTTGCGAAAGCGCAGACGCCTCCTTTTGAAATCATTGATAATACAAATGTAAATGAGGAATTGAGGCTTAAATACAGATACCTTGATTTGCGCCGTTCCGTGCTGCAAAATAATATTATAAAAAGAGGACAGATAGCAAAGGTTGCACGTGATTATTTTTATGAAAACGGGTTTATAGAAATTGAAACACCGATGATGACAAAATCAACTCCTGAGGGCGCACGTGACTATGTTGTGCCGTCAAGGGTTCATCACGGTAAATTTTATGCTCTGCCGCAGTCGCCGCAGATATACAAGCAGCTTTTGATGATAGCCGGATATGACAGATATATCCAGCTCGCGCGCTGCTTCAGAGATGAGGATCTGAGGGCGGACAGACAGCCCGAGTTTACACAGATTGACTTGGAAATGTCGTTTGTTGATGTTGAGGATATTTTGGAAATCGGAGAAGGTTTTATAAAGAGGCTTTTTAAAGATGTCATGAATGTTGATATTCCGCTGCCGCTGCCGAGATTAACCTATAAAGATGCCATGGAGCGTTATGGTTCGGATAAGCCTGACACAAGATTTGGCATGGAAATAGTAAATATATCGGATATCGTTTCGGAATGTGAGTTTGGCGCGTTCAAAGACGCAATCGGAAACGGCGGCTCGGTACGCGCTGTGACGGCAAAAAATGCCGCAGCAATTCTTACACGCAAGGAAATCGATAAACTGACAGAGTACGTGAAGGGGATAGGCGCACGCGGACTTGCTTATATAAGATGGGTTGATGATGAGCCTAACGCAAGCTTTAAGAAGTTTATGAAGCCCGAGGAGATTGATAACATAATAAAATGCACAGGTGCCGAGAAGGGCGATGTGGTGTTTATTATTGCCGATAAGGATAAAGTTACTTTGCCGACACTCGGCGCATTAAGACTTAAAGTTGCCAAACAGCTTGATATAATACCTGGTACATTGAATTTCCTGTGGATTACAGAGTTTCCGTTTTTTGAATATGATGAAGAAACGAAAACATGGAATGCAATGCATCATCCGTTCACAATGCCTATGGATGAATGTATACAGTATCTTGATACTGCGCCGGAAAAGGTTACGGCAAAGGCATATGACCTTGTACTCAACGGCACAGAGCTTTCGAGCGGTTCTATAAGAATAAATGATTATGAATTGCAGCAGAAAATGTTTGAAACGCTCGGACTCACCGATGAGGAAATTCAGACTAAATTTGGTTTCCTTGTAGACGCGTATAAATATGGTGCTGCGCCGCACGGAGGAATGGGAATTGGACTTGACAGATTAGCAATGCTTATGTGCGGGGCTGACAGCCTTAGAGATGTTACAGCTTTTCCGAAGGTGCAGAATGCATCTGAGCTTATGACGAATGCACCTGATGTTGTATATGATGAGCAGCTGAAGGATTTGGGCATAGCGATTGTTGAAGAAGATAAGCAAAAATAAAAATCATGAACAATAAAATAAAAACGGCTTGGTTTTTTAGACCGAGCCGTTTTTTATATTCGGTTACAGGTGGGGATATTGGTAAAATCCGTATAATTGAATTCAAACTAACTCATATAAATTGTTCTTTATGCGAATTAGACACTGCTTTTTTATTATACTCTATTTGCATAATACGCACCCGTTGCATACAAATACTCTGTTTTCAAAAACGCTTTTTATAGTATCAAAAAGCTGTTTGTTTTTTATATTATATTCGCAGTGTATAATTATCTTTTTCGGCGCAATACTTATTAGCGCTGACAGCAGCATGTCATCTTCGCAAAAAATATCTGAGCCTTCAAATATACCTTCCAGTTCTGCTATATAACTCTTTGAGAGCTCCTCAAAATTTTCGTCACATATAAAATATCGTCCGCTGTTTTCTACTTTTATATTAACGACCCGCATAAGCGGTTTTTGTAGCAATATAAATTCTTTCAGCATCAAAATAAAGTTTTTATATTCACATTCTCTGAAATATTCATCTGCGGAATAATCAGCTACTTTCTCCAGCTCTTTATAAAAATGCTTTAGCCTGAAACGCGCAAAACCGTCAAGAACAATACTGTCGGAGGCCTCGTAAACAAAATAGTTATACAATTTTTTCTCAATATAGTTTTTTATGAAGGTTATTTTATCGGAGTTGGCTTTTTCGAAATAATGTTCTGCTATTTCATGTATTTGATGTCGTTCATTTTTTGACAAGGTGTCGTAACTGCTGTTAACAATTGTCCATAGAAAGCTATTGCTGTATTTGTTTATAATATAGTATGCCAAATCACTGCAAAAGCTTGCCATATCATCAGCATTATTGACACAAAAGTTTATATAATTAATATCGGATGAATTTATAAGTCCCACAGATAACGTTCTTATCACACATTCACACCCTTCTTTTTGATAAACTTAGTATATCAAAATGCTTTTTATATATTCATTATTTTCAGATGACATTTATTCGTATGTAATCGGTATAATTGACCCGATATCTACAGGAATATCATCTGTCAAGCAATATAGCTTTACATTATATTTTTCGCAAAATGTGATAATCTTTGCGTAATCCACATGTTTTTCCACATTACCTGTTATTGCTAATATGTCTTTATCGATTAACCCTACAGAGCCGCCTATAAAGCCATATTCAAAGCCTTCGAACGATATGCCGCCTTTTTTTATCAGCAGAGAATCGATATTGCTTTGCAAAGCTGCACAATGTATTGATTCGTCTTCTGTTATAATTGCCTTATCGCTTATAATTGCAGTATTGCATTTGCTGTAACCCTGCGCTACATTTACAAAATTTACATTGTCAAGATTTTCGGTAATAAGGTTATCTGTACAAGATAATTTATGAAATGCAACGTTTGAAACGCATGCTATATTATATGCTATGTCATATGGATACGTACCGTTTATATAGGTACAGCCTTTTATCAATTCAATACTGTTTATAGTAAGCGTTTTTTTATAATAATCATATGAAGTCGGTTCACAGATAAACTTGTTTTTTCCGACGTGGCAAATACTCATATCGGGATGTCCGCATACTGCCGGATAAAGAGATTTTATATTGCAGCTTGGATATGTTGTTATATTAAGCTGCTTTAAGGCATCTAATATTTTATCATTACAGCGATAATCAACTATAACGCGCTTAACTTTACTTTTAGGTAAATTTGGCATTTGTATAAAATTCATCGCTAACTCCCCTATTTTTTTACTAATTATACCACTATAAGTATACATAAAATAATTATGGTAAATTAAAGTGTTTTTGTTCTCATGTGTATGAAATATGTGATAAAAAAAGTATTTGCATAAACACTACGCAAATACTTTTTAAAGGTTGTTTAAAATTAAAGTTCTTTTATATAAGTTTTAACGAGCTCTTCCAGTATTTCATCGCGCTCTATCCGATTTATTATGCTTCTTGCGTTGTTATAATTTGTAATATAAGTGGGGTCGCCCGATAAAATATATCCTACCAGCTGACTGACGGGGTTATACCCTTTTACTTTAAGAGCATTATAAACAGCACATATGGTTTCGCGGACTTCCTTTGTGCGTTCGTTGTCCATATTATTAAATTTCATTGTCTGATTTATAGGCATGTGTTTTCGCCTCCATTAATTATATCACAATAGTTATTATACAATAAATATAAAAATAATTCAAGAAGAAAATATTAATTAATTGTTAAATAATCAGCCAAATATTGTGCATATATGCAATGCAACTGCAACCGCAATACCAAGTATAGCGCCTGCGATTACTTCAAACGGCGTATGTCCCAGAAGCTCCTTGAGTCTTTCGCCCTGAATTTCGGGCGATTCATCATTCCAATGTTCGACAATCTGGTTCAAAATAGAAGCCTGTTTTCCGGCAGCACGTCTGACACCTGCGGCATCATACATAACAATAAGCGCCAAAACAACGCATACTGCAAACATTGCGCTGTCAAATCCGCAATCAAAACCAATCATGACAGCCAATGAGGTTACAAACGATGAATGTGAACTGGGCATGCCGCCCGAACCGACAAAACGGTGAAAATCAAATCTTTTTTCGGTTATCAGTACAAATATAACCTTCAAACTTTGCGCTATAAACCATGAGAGTATCGCTGCCCACAATACTTGGTTATGAAACAGTTCATAAAAAAATAACATTTTATAAAGTTCTCCTCTGCGTTTAATTGCTTTTATGCTTTATTTGCGTAAAATTTCCCAATTAATTTAATTGCTTCTTTTAAGCAGATAGTCTGTCAGACTGAGCAAAAATTCTGACTTTGTACCAAAAGAAGCAATGGCATCTTTTGCCTTATTTGTATGCTCCAAAAGAAGTTCTTTTGCCCTATCTATGCCGTAAATTGAAACATATGTATTCTTGTGTGCCTCCAAATCTCCGCCGACAGGCTTTCCGAGCTTACTGCTCTCGCCTTCAACATCAAGAATATCATCTTTTATCTGAAAGGCAAGCCCGAGATTTACAGCGTAATCTTCAAGCGTCTTTATTTGACTGCTGTCTGACCCTGCAATTATAGCGCCGCATACGGCAGCGGCACGAATGAGAGCGCTCGTCTTTTTTTCTTGCAAAGTCCTAAGTATGTCGCTGCTTATACTGCGGTTTTCGCTCAGTATGTCAATTACCTGTCCGCCTATCATGCCGCCCACTCCGGAGCATTCTGCCATATATGCCGAGGCTTTCAATGCTTTAACCGTGTCATCACAAGGCGATGATAAAATCAGTTCAAAAGCGTAGTTTAAAAGACCGTCGCCGGCAAGTATAGCCATAGCTTCACCAAACACAATGTGGTTTGTTTTTTTACCTCTACGAAGCGGCGAATTGTCCATAGCCGGCAAATCGTCATGTATAAGGGAGTATGTATGTATCATTTCCAATGCGCATGCATACGGAATAACATCTTCTTTTTCTCCGCCGAGCATTTCACAGACTGACAGCATGATAACAGGACGAATTCTTTTTCCGCCGGCAAAAATGCTGTAACGCATTGCCTCGGATATTTCCTTCGGTGTATCGCTGCGGCCGGTCAAATATTTGTGCAAATATTCATCTATAATATTGATTTTTGATGTAAATTCTTCCTTAAAGGTCATTCTTATCATCATCTCCGGCTAAAAAATTTTGCTCCTTTATCCCATTCTCTGTTTTAAGCAGCACAGCCACTTTTTGCTCTGCCTCATCAATCATTTTGCTGCATTCCGATGACAACTTCACTCCGCGTTCAAAAAGTTTAAGGGATTCATCAAGAGATATGTCATTGTTTTCAAGTTTTTTCACAATCTCTTCAAGCTCGCTTATGTTTTTTTCAAAGCTGATATCTTCTGCTTTTGTCTTACCGCTCATATATATCATTCCTTTCGGCAAAGTATCAATCGTTTGGTTTATCATTATTTAATATCTGAAAAATACGCATATGCGGTGCCATCAGACATAACCAGCTCAAATTTTTCTCCGTCGGACGCATCTTTTACGGAACGGATAACTGTACCGTCGCTCTTTTTTGCGATACTGTAGCCGCGTCCCAAAACAGCCAGAGGACTTACGGCGTTAAGTTTGCCGGCTGAGGCTTTTAATATATCCGATTTTTTTGAAATTATAAGATTGGTATTTCTTATAAGGTTTTTTGTGAGATCGTCTATATATATTCTATTGTCAGCAAGGCGTGCCTCCGGACTTTTTACAGCCAGCTTGCTGATAATCGTTTTCTTCAGCTTTATAAGGTTAAGCGTTGCAAATATTACACGCGAACGTAAATCGTTTATTTTTCCGCCTAATTCGTATATTGACGGAACTGCGATTTCGGCAGCGGCAGACGGTGTCGGCGCACGCATATCAGCAACGAAATCGGCTATTGTAAAGTCTGTTTCATGCCCTACGGCTGAAATAACAGGTATTTCTGAGGCAAAAATCGCCCTGACCGTTGCCTCTTCATTAAAAGCCCACAAATCTTCAATCGAGCCGCCACCACGCCCAACAATAAGGACATCTGCACCGGAAGTATCGTTAAAATATTTTATACCTTCACATATGCCTGCGCTTGCACCTTCGCCCTGCACAAGCGACGGATATATTATAATTTTTGCACATGGGTAGCGTCTTGAAAGCACATTTATGATGTCGCGTATAGCAGCGCCGGTTGTGGCGGTAATTACACCTATTTTTGAAGGGTATTGCGGAAGCGGCTTTTTATATTTTGTATCAAAAAGCCCTTCTGCCTCAAGCTTGGCTTTAAGCTGCTCATATGCTATGTGCAGAGCGCCGACCCCATCGGGCTGCATTTCATCTATATACAACTGATACGAGCCGTCGCGTTCATACACGGACACTCTGCCGCGTGCAAGTACCTTCATTCCGTTTTCGGGAGTAAAAGAAAGCTTTGAGGCGCTTGATTTAAACATTACTGCCTTTAAAACGCCGCCTTCATCTTTTAATGTCAGGTAACAATGGCCCGAATAATGCAGCTTAAAGTTTGAAATCTCGCCCTTTATCCATATGTTATTAAGTATCGTTGCACCGTCAAGCACCTGTTTTATAAATTTGTTTAGCTGGGAAACGGTAGCTGTATATATTTTTTCTTCCGTATATCCTTTTTCGTCCATAGAAGAAACCGCCTTTATAAAAATATGCTGCAATTCAGATATAATTTACCGCAATTTAATGTTTGGCTTTTAAAATACTGCTGAGAACTCCGTTTATAAACGAAGGCGCCTCGTCAATATCGTATCTTTTTGCTATCTCAACAGCTTCATTTACAGAAACATTATCCGGAATATCGTCTATATACATTATTTCATACACAGCAAGGCGCATAACGGCAAGGCTTACTTTTGATATACGTTCCTTGCTCCAGCCCGCTTTAAGATTTTCGGAAATTTTCTCATCGAGTACATCTTTTTTATCAAAAATACCTTTTGCAGTTGAAACAATATAGTTATACTGCTTTTTATCCGTTTTTTTTAGTTCTGCATTTTCGTTTTCAAAAAGTTCCACTACCTCAGGATAAGAATCTTTTTGAGCCGTAATTTGAAACGCAAGCTTAAATGCCTCACATCTGGCTTCACTTCTGTTCATTTGTGACCTCCGATTATTTTTCAAGCTTCATAATTTTATCTACACGATTAACATGTCTGCCGCCTTCAAAGGACGATGCCATGTAAGAATCCACAATATCAAGAGCAACACCTATGCCCGTTGTACGTGCGCCAAGGCACAGCACATTTGCATCGTTATGCATACGGCTCATTCGTGCGTCAAAACAACTGTGGCACAATGCTGCGCGTATACCGTGCATTTTGTTTGCGGCAATACTTATTCCTATGCCCGTGCCGCATATGAGTATGGCACGCTCATATTTGCCCTCCGAAACACCTTTGCACACTGTTTCTGCAATGTCGGGATAATCAACAGAATTCGCGCTGTAACAGCCGCAGTCATCAACAGCTATTCCCTTTTCTTCCAAATGCGATATGATTTTTGCTTTAAGTTCAAAACCGCCATGGTCACTCCCGACAGCTATTTTTATTTTATCCATAAATATCTCCGTTCCGCCGCTTCGTGCGGCTTTGATTTATTTATCTTTCCATGTGCTTTTCTTCATATTCACGCTCTGCCTGAGATTTTCTCAAATATACAGGTACAAGCTCACCGCAGGAAACACCCTTCCCTGCCGCAAAAATTTGCTGTGCTGCTACAGCTACGGATGAGGCACGCTGCATATTGGAATTTGCAAACGCAAAAACTGCCAAATCCCCGAGTATATCGGAAATATGTTCACCAAAACGCAAAACACCGTCACCTATAAAAACAGCCTTCTTGTTTTCTTTTTTTACAATATCAATTATAGTATCTATCGATTCCGCACAAGGAGCTGTATGTGTTAAAAGCACACCGTCTTTCCAATAATACACTGCTCCATATACCTGGTCTCGCCGTGCATCAAGTATCGGAATAATATAATCACAACAATACGGCAGATTATACGCCATAGCCTCAAGCGTCGATATGCCTGCTACAGGCTTATTGCATGCATGAGCCAATCCTTTGACTGTTGCAATTCCGATTCTCAGCCCCGTAAAAGAGCCGGGTCCGACAGAAACCGCAAATGCATCAATTTCACCTATGTCGGTTTCTGTTGCACAAAGCATATCTCTTATGAGGGACAAAAGCGTCTGAGAATGTGTTTTTTTATGATTTACAGTATATTCACCCGTCAGAACTCCATTACATATAAGCGCGGCAGAGGCTACATTTGACGAGGAATCAATTGCCAGTATTTTCAAAAAAGTCTACTTCCCTTCGATATATATTTCTCTGTAGTCGTCGGAAATATCAGAATTTTTTACAATGTTAACAGTTATCACATTGTCAGGAAGAATATCCCCTATTTTCTCGGGCCATTCTATTATGCAGATACCGTCGCCGAATAAATAATCATCTATGCCTATATCGTACATTTCGTCACTGCAATCCACCCTGTATACGTCAAAGTGGTACAGCGGTATATCGGCAGAATATTCGTTTATGAGCGTAAAAGTCGGGCTGCTTGTATACCCTGTATAACCAAGCCCTTTTGCCACTCCTGACACAAACGCTGTTTTGCCGGCACCGAGTTCGCCGTTTAAACAAACTACGTCGCCGCGTTTTAGCATTTCTGCAAATTTTATGCCTATATTCTGGGTATCCTCTCTGCTGTTTGAAATATATTTCATATAATTATCGCTCCATATCAAAGCATATCCGAAATCTTAAAACAGACCCACAATCTCCCCGGTATCGAGTATATCTATATTTTGCGCGGCAGGCTTTTTAGGCAACCCCGGCATAGTCATGATATCTCCTGTCTGCACAACAACAAATCCTGCCCCTGCACTTACGCGGACTTCGGAAACTGAAATGCTGAAGTTTTCGGGCCTGCCGAGCAATGCGGGATTATCCGAAAGAGAGTATTGTGTTTTAGCCATGCATACCGGCATTTTATCGAACCCAAGCTCTGTAAGTGTTTTTATCTGTTTATTTGCCTTGGTGCTGTATTCTACATCATTTCCGCCGTAAATTTGTTTTGTAAGGGTCATAATTTTATCTTTAATACTCATATTTACATCATATATCGGTGCAAAATTGGATTTTTTTGTGCTGAGAGTTTCAAGAACTGCTTCGGCAAGCTCAATTCCGCCCTCACCGCCATGTGCAAAAACTTCACTCATGGCACACGGTACGTCCAATTTTTCACATAGCTGCTTTACAGCGTCTGTTTCTGCCTTTGTGTCTGTATCAAATACGTTCAGAGCCACGACAACAGGCAGTCCGAATTTGCGCATATTTTCAATATGTTTTTCAAGGTTTGGCAATCCCTTTTTCAAAGCTTCAACATTTTCTTCTTTTAAGTTAAGTTTGCTTATACCACCGTTATATTTCAGCGCACGGACAGTAGCAACGATAACAGCTGCGTCCGGTTTTAGGTTTGCCATACGGCATTTTATGTCAAGAAACTTTTCTGCCCCCAAATCTGCACCAAAACCTGCCTCGGTAACAACGTAATCGCTCAGCTTTAACGCAAGTTTTGTTGCTCTGACACTGTTGCAGCCATGCGCGATATTTGCGAACGGACCGCCGTGCATAAGACACGGTGTGTTTTCGAGTGTCTGGACAATATTCGGCATGATTGCGTCTTTGAGCAGCAGTGTCATAGCGCCCTCAGCCTTTAAATCTTTTGCGGTGACAGGTTCGCCGCTGAGATTATAAGCAACTATGATACGTCCGAGCCTTTCCTTTAAATCGTCCAAGTCGTCTGCAAGACACAAAATTGCCATAACCTCGGAGGCAACGGTAATCATAAAACCGTCCTCGCGCACAAAGCCGTTAGCTTTTCCGCCAAGCCCTACCACAACATGACGCAAAGCTCTGTCATTCATATCAAGCACACGTTTCCATACGATTGATCTCGAATCGATATTAAGCTCGTTTCCCTGCTGAATATGATTATCTATCATGGCGCTTAAAAGATTGTTCGCCGCGGTTATCGCGTGCATATCGCCTGTGAAATGCAGGTTTATGTCCTCCATGGGCACAACCTGAGAATAACCGCCGCCTGCCGCACCGCCCTTTATTCCCATAACAGGTCCGAGCGAAGGCTCGCGCAGCGCTATTATCGCATTTTTACCGAGCTTAGATAATGCCTGTCCCAAGCCTACGGTTGTGGTCGTTTTTCCTTCACCCGCAGGAGTTGGATTTATTGCTGTAACGAGTATCAGCTTTCCATTTTTGTTGCTCGACACACGTTTTTCAAGCTTATCTGTAAGCTTTGCTTTATACGGTCCGTACATATAAAGTTCATCTTCGGTTATGCCCGCTTTTGCGGCAACCTCTTTTATGGGAAGCATATTTGCGTTTTGTGCAATTTGAATATCCGTAAGCATACTTATTCCTCCGAAAGTTTTATATTAATGCTTTATGTAAATTTTTGTGTAGAAGTTAATTTCTTCGCCCGGTTTAAGCGTAATCAGATTAGCAGTTTCCATATCGCTGTTTACGGCGTTGGTACAGCATGTTTGCGGTTCTATCGATAAGAACCTTTGCTTTGCGTCCGAGTTATAAAGAACATAGTGCTTGAATTTTTCATCGGCTTCATACACTATCTTTATGTTTGTGCCGGTGTCTGTAATTACAGCAACATTTGCTTTTGAGTCATCGGAAAGATACAAATTGTCAAGTGCATATTCATTTACAATACAGCCTTTGTCCGAAACTGCTTTTTTGCCGAATTCATCAAGAGAAAGAAGCCTGCCTGTAGGAATACATTTATCTGTTTCATACTTGTTTTTCAGGTTAGCCGTAACATAAAATTTGTCTTCGGGCGATGAAGTAAACGGAACATTAAACGTAGTGTGATATGCAAGAGCAAAAGGCATATTGCGCTCACTTTGGTTTTCAAAAGAAATCCGCTGGAATAACCCGTTTGACGTTATAACATTTTCGTAAGTTATTTCAACATTGAAGCCGAAATACGGATATACCTCGCTGTTTTCATCAATAATATGTTTAAACACAATATTTACAAAGCCGTCGGCAATTTCCTTTTTTGCAAGTTCCCATTTCGTATAGCCGTCTAAAAGTCCGTGTATATGGTTGTTTTCCGAATCGTTTATCGGAAAGTGATATTCTCTGCCCTCAAAACTAAACGTTCCGTTTTTTATTCGGTTCGGAAAGAAAAGAATTGGTATTCCGATAACACGCGATGTTCTAAGAGTCTCCAAATTGTCTGTTGTGTGCAAAATTGAAATATTATCCGGTTCATATACAAATCTTACAAGATTTGCGCCTTCCTGCACAAAAGCGCCGCTATATCCGCCGCACTCAAATTCCACCGTTTTTAATCCAAGATATTCTCCCTCATATATCTTTGTATCTCCCATTTTCACATCTCCTAAATATAAACATAAAAAGCAATACTATATTTATATCATAAAATCAAACAAAATTCAACGATTTAAGCAAAATTTGTGCAAATAAAAAGGAACAAGAGGTCTATATCCGTTCCTTTTTGTAAATCAAAATACTATAAGTGCACAATTTTGTGCTCTCTGCCTGATTTTAATATTGCACACATCACTTTATGGGTAGCAAATGCATCATTGAAATCCAACATCATTTTTGTGCCGTTTGCTACGCAGCTATAGTAATCATTGATTTGCTTTATGTGTGAAATTCCCCAATAATTTTTTGTGTTTCCGTATTCAATAAACTCATTTTTATCATTTTCCGCACTCAAAATCTGTCCGTCGCCTAAAATTATTTCAGCTTTGTCGCCTATAAGACTTACAGTGCCGTTTTCGCAAACAAGCTCAATGTCAATCGGAGAATTTGTGCAATGGTTGTTTGTAAACCAGAAGTTTGCATGTGTGTTATCTTCAAAAGTAATCATTCCGCTCGCATCATCTTCTACTTCAATATTATGCAGCCTTGTATCAATTGATGATTTTACGCATAAAGGCTTTTTGCCGACAAACCAAAGCATCAAATCAAGAGTATGTATCGCCTGATTTACGCATACTCCGCCGCCTTCTTTTTCGATAGTTCCGCGCCAGCCGCTTTCGGAATAATACTCATCGCTTCTTTCCCAACATACAACAGCACGTGCACCCATAACTTTGCCGAGCTTTCCCGCCTGAAGCGTTTGCTTTATAAGCATGCTGCCGCTGTTATAGCGATTTTGAAAAATTATTTCAAGTGTTTTTCCTGTGCGCTTTGAAGCTTCAATCATTTTTTCCGCATCGGCGACAGTTGTTGCCATAGGCTTTTCGCAGATGACATTACAGCCGTGCTCAAGCGCATATATGCTGACCGGTGCATGCAGATAATGCGGAAGGCATATATGAACGGAATCGGGTTTTATATCGTTTATCATTGTTTTGTAGTCGGTATAAAATACACAGCCGCATTCATTCGCCCGCATTTTTGCACGTTCTTCGTCTATATCGCATACAGCCTCAAGCGAGGTATACTCATTATTCATGACGGGTACGGCATGCATCGGAAAAATTGCTCCGCAGCCTATGATTACCGAACGTAGCTTTTGCATTAATCTCAAATCCCTTCTGAAATTGCTTTTTGGTATCCCTCGTCAATATTTACGCAAAAATCTGAGATATCAGTTTTCAACCTTGCGGAACCACAGCAATGTATCAATTGGTGCGCTGATTTCTTTTTCACACGGACCTGTAATGCAATCCTTTTCCCCCTGCCATGTACCCTTTGGAAATACGACGCTGCGTGAATAAGTATTTTTTTCTGTGATCGGCGCAACCAATATATCATTTCCCAGCATAAACTGGTCGGTAACTTTCTCATATCCGCAATTTGGGAAAACATATTCCATATAACGCATTATCGGCTCACCTGTAGCCGATGCTTCAACAGCAAGCTTAAATATTTCGTCGCCGCGGTCATGGTGCAGCTTTGCAGCCTCCACACAGCAATCCAAATGCTTTTTTGACAATATGCGCCATGGCGAAACGGAAAACTGCATCATCGGGAAAAGTGCCGCGCACTGGGCATACCGTACAACAATCTCCTCGTCCAAATCGGGGTTATCCAAAAAGCAGGAAAACTCTCCGCCGCCAATCATATCGGGGCAGTTATACGCATAGCCTGTAATTCCTTGTGCAAGACCGTTCGGAACCAGCGAAGCAACGCCGTTTTCCTTGGACCATGAGTGTTTTTTGTCACACAAACGCTGAGCAAGCGCACGTCCGCCCATGTCATAGCACGCACGAAATTCGTTAAGATTGTAGTTTTCGCCAAATTCAGCCCAAAGCTTACAATATTCTGTACCGCTTATTTTTCTTGCGGTAATAAAATCATCGGAACACACATCTGCATCACCCGCATCAAACTTAAACCCGTCAATGCCGTATTTATCCATAAGCTCATCAAATATACCCTTGAGCCATTCAACTGCGTCGCTGTTTGTAAGGTCCAAAAGACCGCTGTAACCGTTCCACCAATGCACAATTGCACTGCCGCCGTTTTTATCTTTTACAAGATATCCTTTTTGCTCAAGCTCACGGAACGTATAGCTGTCGGGGCTGAAATAGTTGCAAACCCAAAGCATCACTTTGAAGCCGAGTGAATGCAGTATATCGATAGTTTTTTTAGGTTCGGGGAAACGACCTTCATGAAAACGCCATACGCCGTAATCCTCCTGCCAGTTATCATCAATCATTATAACGCCTGTCGGCATACCGTTTTTTATGATTGATTTTGCATAGTCAACCATCTTGTCGCCGGTTGGTTCATACATCATTTCAATCCATGCATTGTATTGCGGAGATGTAAACATCAATGAGTCCGGAGTTTTTCCGTTCGGCGGAAAATGTTTTTGGCATGCAGCCATATATGCGCCGCGGAGAGTTTCGTATCCTTCTCCAAAATCAATTTCACGTTCGCTTTCTATGTATAAAACGCGGTTTTTAAATTCGTACGTAAAGGGGTCATAGCCATAGATATATCTGCCTTTGTTTGACACAAGAAACGGTGAGACCTGATTGGATTTATGATCTTTTTTTAAATCACGTTTCAAATCGGTATCGCCCATAGGCATCAGATATCCGTCGGAAACAATTCCGCCCCACCAATATTCATTTTCAAGAAGTTTAATTGTTTTCTTATTCATTTGCCTGCCTCCGTTAATGCAATTAAAGGACAATTGCCCTGCAAAAAATACAGGGCAATTGCTTGAATATTAAATTTACGCCCAGAACATCTCTCCGGGAGTTTCCATAATCATAACTTCTTTGAGGAATGTAATCGCTTTTTCGAGTCCTTCTTTTGAAGCCATCAAACTATCCTCGTGCTCTATGCTTACAGAACCTTCATAGCCTACAAGTCTGAGTGTGCTTATGATATCCTTCCAGTATGCATAGTCGTTGCCGTATCCGAGCGCCCGGAAAAGCCAGCTGCGTGTTTTCTCAGCGCTGTAATGGTCAATGTCCAAAACGCCCTTAACATCACAATTCGGCTTATAAATCTTTGTATCTTTTGCATGGAAGTGATATATAGCGCCTTCAAGAGCACGTATAGCCGAAGGAATATCTATCCCCTGCCAGATAAGGTGTGACGGATCAAAGTTTGCGCCGATTGTATCACCGACAGCGTCACGGATTTTAAGAAGCGATGTGGGATTGTATACACAAAAACCCGGGTGCATTTCAAACGCAACCTTTTTAACGCCGTACTTCTTTACAAATTCAACCTCTTTCTGCCAGTAAGGAATAAGAACATCATTCCACTGATAATCGAGAACTTTGAGATAATCTTCGGGCCAGGGACATGTTACCCAGTTGGGGTATTTGCTTCCCTCGCTGTCACCGGGACAGCCTGAGAATGTAACAACGGTATCAACTTCAAGTTCGTTTGCAAGACGTACCGAGTTTTCAAAATCCTCGTGATACATCTTCGCAATATCTTTGTCCGGATGAACCGCATTGCCATGCGTGCTTAAAACGCTGATTTCAAGACCATTATCTTTTATTATCTTTTTTACCTCATCGATTTTATCTTTATGACCCAAAAGCTTTTCGGGGTCAAGATGAGCTTTTCCGGGGCAGCCGCCCGAACCGAGCTCAAGAGTCTGCACACCGAGACCTGCCAGATACTTTGCGGCATCTGCAAGTGACATTGAACCGAGAGGAACTGTTAAAACACCTAATTTCATTTTTATAATCTCCTTTCAAAAAGCCGTTCCATTATTATATACGGCTATAAATTCCATGCATTAATTATACCATTAATTATGAAATTTGCAATAGATTTTTTGTATTTTTATCTGTATTTGCATAAAAAAATCAACCGCTTTATAATAAAACGGCTGATTATCAAGGTTATTGCTTTTTAAATCTGTTTAACATATCAAAAAACTTTCCGCGCTCTCTGTTATTTCCTGTATCAAGCTTGTCAAATTCGCGCAGAAGTTCTTTTTGCTTTTCGCTGAGTCCGCGCGGAACCTCCACGTTAAATTTTACATACTGATCTCCGCGTCCTCTGCCGCGCAAATGCGGTATGCCTTTTCCGCGGAAACGGTACACGGTGCCGCTCTGCGTCCCTTCTGCAATTTTATGTTCAACTTCGCCGTCAAGCGTAGGAACACGTATTGTATCTCCGAGCGCTGCGGAAACAAAGCTTATCGGCATTTCCAGTGTTACATCATAGCCGTTTCTGGAAAACAGCTCATGTTTTTTGACAGATACGGTAATATATAAATCTCCGTTCGGACCGCCTTTTACACCGGCGCTTCCCTCTCCGCGCAGCGGAATTGTCTGTCCGTCATCAATACCTGCGGGGATACTTACTTTTATTTTGCGCTGATGTCTTATATGACCCGTTCCTTTACAGTCGGGACATGGATTTGGTATGGTCTGACCTGTACCACCACAGTTATTGCACGGTGACGCCGAAGAAAAGTTGCCGAACGGCGTACGCTGCGTGGTTCGGATTTGACCTGTACCGCCGCACACCGAGCACGTTACGGGAGATGTACCCTTTTTCGCGCCGCTGCCGCCGCAGCTTTTACAGTTTTCCATACGGTATATTGTAACTTCTTTATCAACGCCGAAGGCAGCTTCTTCAAAAGTTATCTCGACATACTGCTGAATATCCTTGCCTTTCTTCGGACCGTTTCTGCGTGCGCTTTGTCCGCCCGAAAATCCGCCTCCGAAAAATGATTCAAATATATCGCCCACATCAAAGCCGCCGAAACCGCCGTAATTTCCGCCTGCGCCGTATCCTGCACCGCCGCCGTAGCTCGGGTCGACGCCCGCATGACCGAACTGATCATATTTTGCGCGCTTTTCATGGTCCTTTAATACGTCGTATGCCTCGTTTACCTCTTTAAATTTTGCTTCGGCTTCAGCCTCTTTGCCGGGATTAAGGTCGGGGTGATATTTTTTTGCGGCTGCTCTGTATGCTTTTTTTATCTCATCGTCGCTCGCGCCTTTATTTACGCCAAGCACCTCGTAATAATCACGTTTGTCCGCCATGTGTTCATCTCCTCATTAAAACTAAGAGAATTTATACCTTGATGATTTGTGTATGTAAACACAAATTTTGATACAGATATTTTAGCACAAAAAATCTACGAAAGGAAGGTTTTGCGCAAAATATACGCAAAACCTTTACAATTCGTACATATTTTTATACGCATGAGTTATTTGTTGTCATCATCGTCAACTACTTTGTAGTCAGCGTCAACGATGTTCGGGTCGTCATTTTTCTGCTGCTGAGCGCCGCTGTCAGCGCCGGGAGCGCCACCCTGCTGAGGAGCAGCCTGTGCATATACCTTCTGCGCAATCTCATTAAACTTTGCAGTAAGCTCTTCGGTTGCAGCTTTCATTTTCGCTGTGTCATTTGATGCGATTGCATCTTTTGTATTTTTAATTTTTTCGTTTACGGCTTCCTTTTCAGATGCATCGATCTTATCGCCAAGCTCGTTCAACGCTTTTTCACACTGATATACCATTGTATCAGCCTGATTTCTTACTTCTGCTTCCTCTTTCTTTGCCTTATCTTCAGCAGCAAACTTCTCAGCCTCTTTTACTGCTTTATCTATTTCCTCGTCAGACAAATTCGAGCTTGCCGTAATTGTAATATTCTGTTCGTTACCCGTGCCGAGGTCTTTAGCGCTTACGTGAACGATACCGTTTCTGTCGATATCAAATTTTACCTCTATCTGCGGAACACCGCGCGGTGCCGGAGGAATACCCGTAAGGTTAAAGCGTCCGAGGGTTTTATTGTAAGCTGCCATATCACGCTCGCCCTGCAATACATGGATTTCAACGCTGGTCTGATTATCGGCAGCAGTTGAAAATACCTGAGTTTTCTGTACAGGAATTGTTGTATTTCTTTCAATAAGCTTTGTGCATACACCGCCGAGCGTTTCAATACCGAGCGAAAGCGGAGTTACGTCAAGCAAAAGCAAATCTTTAACGTCACCGCCGAGTACACCGCCCTGAATAGCAGCACCGATTGCAACACATTCATCGGGGTTAATTCCGTTATCAGGCTCTTTGCCGGTGATGCGCTTTACAGCCTCCTGAACAGCCGGTATTCTTGATGAACCGCCGACCATGAGCACTTTTGCGATATCGCCTGATGTAAGACCTGCGTCATTCATGGCGTTTCTGGTCGGCTCCATCGTTTTTTCAACCAAATCCGCAGTAAGTTCATCAAATTTTGCACGTGTAAGTGTAACATCAAGGTGCTTGGGGCCTGTTGCGTCAGCCGTGATAAACGGAAGGTTTATATTTGAGCTCATAACGCCGGACAACTCTATTTTTGCCTTCTCGGCTGCCTCTTTAAGGCGCTGCAAAGCCATTTTGTCAACCATAAGGTCAATTCCCGTTTCCTTTTTGAACTCATCTGCGAGATATTTCATTATGCGCTCGTCAAAGTCATCGCCGCCAAGACGGTTGTTGCCGCTTGTCGCAAGAACTTCAAATGTGCCGTCGCCGATTTCCAGAATAGATACATCGAATGTGCCGCCGCCAAGGTCATATACCATGATTTTATGGTCTGTATCATTGCCCATACCATATGCAAGCGCTGCTGCCGTAGGCTCGTTAATTATACGCAGAACCTCAAGACCTGCGATTTTACCGGCATCTTTTGTAGCCTGGCGCTGTGAGTCCGAAAAATATGCCGGAACGGTGATAACTGCCTGTGTAACGGGTTCGCCAAGATAACGCTCCGCATCGGCTTTAAGTTTCTGCAAAATCATTGCGCTGATTTCTGTAGGAGTATATGTTTTATCGCCGAGTTTAACCTTTTTATCGGTACCCATATCACGCTTAATTGATATAATGCTGTTCTCGGGATTTGTAATTGCCTGTCTTTTTGCAACCTGACCTACAAGACGCTCGCCATCCTTTGTAAGTGCGACAACAGACGGAGTTGTTCTTCCGCCTTCGGGATTTGGAATTACAACGGGTTCACCGTTCTCCATAACCGCCACACATGAGTTTGTAGTACCCAGGTCAATACCTATAATTTTTCCCATAATAAATTCCTCCTCGAATTTTGTAGTGCTTATATTAATGAAATTGTAAACTGTTAATTTGCTACTTTTACCATGCTGTACCTGATAACCCTATCCTTGCATTTATAACCCTTCTGAAATTCTTCGACAACCTCGTTTTCGCCAAAGCTGTCATCTTCAACATGCATTACTGCGTTATGAAGTGATGCATCAAATTTTTTACCGACAGCCTCTATTGGCTCAACTCCGAGTTTTTCAAAAATTTCAAGCGCCATTTTTGATACCAATGAAACGCCCTGCGCCACCGTTTTTACATCGGCGGCATCGTTTGCGGTATCAACGGCTCTCTGCAAATTATCAAGTATGGGCAAAAGCTCACCGACAGTATCGGATACTGCATTTGTATAAAGTGCTTCTTTTTCTTCCTTTGTGCGCCTTTGAAAATTGGAATATTCTGCCGCAAGTCGAAAATATTTATCCTCAAGTTCGTTATATTTTTGCTCAAACTCATCTGATTTATTCTCTTTTGCGGAAGCGTTTTCCGTTTCTTCACATTTATTACATTCCTCACATTCTTTGCAATTTTTATCTTTTACCTCCTCTGTTTCAGCGGTATTATTTGCCTTTTTTTCGGATTTTTTTGTCAAGCTATTCACTACCCTTCTCTTCTTTGTACAATTCGTTAATTATGTTGTCGATATTTTTATTTATATAATCGAGCGACGCAACAACTTTTGCGTAATTCATTCGCGTCGGACCGACTATGCCTATTTTGCCGAGCATTTTTCCGCCGGAGTAATATTTTGCGGTAACTATAGATGTATCACGCATTTCACCAGCCTCATTCTCGCTTCCGATGGAAATACTTATGTCCTTATCGGAATTTACATGGTCAATCACCTGTTTTATACTTTGCTTATCTTCGAGGAAACTTAAAATTTCCTTTGCTTTAGATAAATCGTAGTATTCGGGGTGATTTAGTATGTTCTGAGCGTTATCCACATATACCTCCGAGCCGTCAAGCTCCGAAATTGTGCGGTGTATGAAATCAAGCACCGTCATAAGGAGAGGCTGCGAACGTCCGATAATCTGCTGAATTTCGCTTATTACAACAAGATTTATTTTCTCAAGAGTTAAGCCTGTAATTTTTTCATTAAGTACTGCGGAGAATGTGCGCAAAAAATCTGCGTCCTCCGAAATATTAATGAGCTGATTTTTTATAATACCTTCGCTTGTTACAAGAACCAAGAGCGCCGAATGTTCGTCTACGGGCACGAGCTCAATATGCTTGATATATGATTTACGAAGCTCGGGCGTCACAGAAACGGTTGTATAATTCGTAAGCTGTGACAAGATATTTGATGCCTGGCGTATGAGTTTATCAAGCTGCAAAACACCTGCGGTAAAAAACCTTCTCAGTTTAATAATGTCATCATTTGCCATTTTATACTGATGCATTAGTTCGTTTACATAAAAGCGATAACCTGCGTCGGTCGGTATACGTCCTGCGGAGGTATGAGGCGAAACAAGGTACCCCATTTCCTCAAGGTCTGACATCTCATTTCTGATAGTTGCACTCGAAAGTCCCATATCGGTATTTTTTGAAATTGTTCTTGAACCTATCGGCTCTGCACTGACAATGTAATCCTCAACGATAGCTTCAAGTATTTTCCTCTTTCTTTCACTTAAATCCATAATTCCGGACCACCTTGCATTATCCAAAAAATTCTGTTTTGTTAGCACTCTTCTATGTTGAGTGCTAAACTATATATTAAAAATACCACCTTATAATATATTTGTCAAGATGGTATCAGAATATTTTTAAATTTGTTCACAATTTAATGTAATTTTCTTTTACATACAAAAATATGCAGTAAAAAACGTGTGAAAAAAGAGATTAAAAACACTCGGTTTTCCGTTTGGAACGTATTTCGCACCGCCTTTTCCCCGCTTCCCATTCTGCTCGTTCTTCGTCGTTTGTAAGTTCAAGCCCCGCAACTTCTGTCGGATTTTCCTTTCCGTCAAGTGCAACCATAACAAGGTATGCTGTGTTTACAAGTGTGCGCTTTCCGTTTAAAGCTTCAACAAATGTATCGACACGCACCTCCATAGAGGTTCTGCCCACATAGCTGAGCTTTCCTACCAAAATTACGGTATCATTTGCGTATGCCGGAGCTTTGAAAACAAGGTTGTCAACACATATTGTTGTAACCTCATTGTTTGCATGTCTGCGCGCAACAACTCCGGCAACAACATCAATCCACTCCATAAGCTGTCCGCCGAAAAGTCTGCCGTAACCATTGATATGACCTGTCATTACTATTTGAATTTGTTCTACTGTTGACTCAGATACTTTTTTTGTTTTACGTTCCATGAATAAATACCCCGATATAATAATTAATATTGAAAAATCAATCTGCGTTTTTGTTTTTTGCTCCGCTTTTTACAGAATCAAGCAGCAGCTTGTATTCGAGAGAGTCAACCAGTGCATGCCAGCTGGCATCTATAATGTCGGTTGATACTCCGACGGTACTCCAATTATTAACGCCGTCGCTTGAACCTACAAGAACACGAACTTTTGAACTTGCCGCACGGCTGTCAAGAACGCGTACTTTGTAATCTGTCAGTCTCACATTTTTGAGCTGAGGATAAAATTGCTCCAGTGCGCGTCTGAGTGCACGATCAAGCGCATCAACAGGACCGTTGCCCTCATCTGCCGTAATGCTCGCATTATCACCGACATGTATTTTTATAAGAGCCGATGAACTTACTTCATCGCCGCTCGGTTCGCTCACTATAACCTTAAACTGGTTCAGGTTAAAATATGGCTTATATTTTCCCAGAATTTTTCTTATCAAAAGTTCCATAGAGCTTTCTGCGCCCTCAAACTGATAGCCCTCATATTCAAGCTCTTTGAGTTTGTCGATAACAAGCCCTACCTCCGCACTGTGCTTATCCAATGTTTTATCAACCTTACGTATCGCTTTTATCAGATTTGCTCTGCCCGACATTTCGCTTATAAGTACGCGTCTTGTATTTCCGACTGCCTCAGGGTCAATATGTTCAAATGTCTTTGGGTTTTTCATCACTCCGTCCGCATGCATGCCGCCTTTATGCGCAAATGCACATGAACCGACATATGGCTGGTGCTCATCATGTGCAATGTTTGCTATTTCACTGACAAAACGTGCTGTATCGGTTATGTCCTCAAGTTTTCCGCCGTCAAGGCATGAATAAGAAAGTTTAAGCTCAAGGTTTGGTATAATGGTACACAAATTTGCGTTGCCGCAGCGCTCGCCGAGTCCGTTTATCGTTCCCTGGACATGTACAGCGCCGGCTCTCACTGCCGCTATTGAGTTTGCGGCTGCCATGCCTGTGTCGTTATGGCAATGTACGCCGATAGGCGTGCCGATATAGTTTGCAACTTCAGCAGTTATTTTATACACTTCGTCGGGAAACGCACTTCCGTTTGTGTCGCAAAGAACAACACAGTCGGCACCGGCTTGTTCGGCTGTTTTTATACATTCGAGCGCATAACCGCTGTTAGCCTTATATCCGTCAAAAAAATGCTCGGCATCAAATATGACTTCTTTTTTGTGAGCTTTTAAATATGAAACCGTATCAAATATAAGTTTAAGATTATTTTCATTTGATGTTTTCAGAATATCCGCAACGTGCAAATCCCATGTTTTCCCGAAAATGCATACGGCGGGCGTTCCGGCATCTAAAATGGCAAGTATATTTTCATCTTCATCAACTGACTTTCCGAGTCTGTGCGTTGAGCCGAAAGCGCAGAGTTTCGCATTTGCAAACTCTGTTTTTTTTGCGCGCTCAAAAAACTCGATATCCTTGGGATTTGAGCCGGGGTTGCCGGCCTCAATATATGATATGCCCAGTTCGTCAAGTTTTTTTGCAATTCTCAGCTTGTCCTCCACCGAAAATGATATGCCCTCAGTCTGCATACCGTCGCGCAGAGTTGAGTCAAAAATATCTATATGCCCTTTTTTTACTTTGCCGTTCAAATCATACACCCCTTAAAGCAGACTTCTGTTAATTGCATTGAGATAAGCCTTTGCACTCGACTCGATAACGTCTATGCTTATAGCTTTTCCGCGGAACTTCTTTCCGCCGACGGAAATCATTACGCTCGCCTCACTCAAAGCGTCGGTTCCGTCTGTAACAGCGCGTAGAGAATAGCTCTCAAGCGTTGCACTTATGCCTGTCATACGCTCAATAGCTTTAAACATGGCGTCAACAGGGCCGTCACCCGTAGCTGCATCTGTCAGCTGTTCGTTTTCTTTTGTCATTGTAACGGTAGCGGTTGCAATCATATGATTTCCGCTGTTAATCTGGAATGATGTCATTGCATATACCTCGGGAATATGCGACATGCGCTCGTTCACTATTGCTTCTATATCTTCATCAGACACATTTTTTTTCTTGTCTGCAAGCTCTTTGAACTTTTTGAAAGCTCTGTCCAAAGCCTCTTTATCAAGCTCATAGCCCATGTTTTGTATGTGCGTACGAAATGCCGCTCTGCCCGACAGCTTGCCGAGAGCAAGCTCTGTCTTTTTTGCGCCTATGCTTTCCGGTGTCATTATCTCATATGTGAGCGGATTTTTCAGCACGCCGTCCTGGTGTATGCCGGATTCATGCGCAAACGCATTTGCTCCGATTATAGGCTTTAACGGATTTATCGCTATGCCTGCAATGCTTGATACAAGCTTGCTTGTGCGTGCAATCTGACGTGTTTCAATTTCTGTTTTTATGTTGCCGTATAATTCGGGGCGTGTGCGTATAGCCATTACAACTTCTTCAAACGGCGTATTTCCCGCACGTTCGCCCAAACCATTTATTGTACATTCTGCCTGTGTTGCTCCGGCACGTATAGCCGCAAGTGTATTTGATGACGCAAGACCGAGGTCGTTATGACAATGCACGCTGAGGCATACTTTGTCAATTCCGTCCACATTTTCTCTGATGTTTGCAATCATATTATAAAATTCATCGGGAGTGGTATAGCCTACTGTATCGGGCACATTTATACATGTTGCCCCCTCTTTTATTACGGCTTCAAAAATCCTGTATAAAAATTCAGGTCTGCTGCGTGAGGCGTCCTCTGCGGAAAATTCAACCTCTTCGCAAAAACGCTTTGCATATCTTACTGCCTCCGCAGCTTTTTGCAAAACCTGTTCTTCGTCCATTTTGAGCTTATATTTCATATGAATATCGCTTGTTGCAATAAAGGTGTGGATATATGGTTTTTCTGCAGCTTTTACCGCCTCCCATGCTGCGTCTATGTCGCTTTTTACAGCGCGCGCAAGACTGCATACATATGCATTTTTCACATTTGCCGCAACTTCTTTTATTGCATTAAAATCCCCGGGCGATGCCGCAGCAAAACCTGCTTCTATGATGCCTATACCCAATTTATCAAGCTGGCGTGCTATCCCCGTTTTTTCTTCAAGATTCATATTCACGCCGGGTGTTTGCTCTCCGTCGCGCAATGTCGTATCAAAAAATCTGAGTTTCCTTTCCATAATAACACGTCCTCCCTGTTATTTTTATAAAAGAGCTTTATTTTTTATCTGTCAGCATGTCAGATGCAAAAAATCTGCCGAGCCGTTCAAAGCATTGCTTAATCATATTGTCAAAAGGCGCCTTCAGATGTATAATTTCATCATTTCTTTTAAACCATGTGAGCTGCCTTTTGGCATATCTTCTTGAGTGCCTTTTTATAAGCTCTTTTGCCTCGTCAATCGAACACAGCCCTCTGTAGCAGTCTATAAGCTCTCTGTAGCCTATTGCCTGCATAGATGTCATGGTACGTTTGCAGCCTGCATGTATAAGCTTTTCAAATTCATCATACAGTCCTGCCTCAAACATCATATCAACACGAGCGTCAATACGGCTGTAGAGCGTGTTTCTGTCCCATTCCGGCATAAAACAAATGCTTTTATACGGGCTTTCCTCAAGTTTTGAATTTTCTATTTGGCTCGAAAATGTGCTGCCGCTTGTATAGCAAACCTCAAGCGCACGAATAACTCTTCTGATATTGTTTGGGTGAATATTTTCCGCTGCCTTCGGATCCTCTTTTTTTAAAAGCCCGTACATATAGTCATTTCCATTTTTTTCGGCAAGAGCGGTTAATTTTTCTCTTGTTTCGGTATCTGCGTTTGTCTGTGCCAGTTTTATATTTTGCAGTACATTATCGATATAAAGCCCTGTTCCGCCTGCCATAACGGGAAGTTTTTTTCGTGCATAGACATCTTCTATACGCTGTCTTGCCATTTTTGCATATAAAGCAACGCTGAAATTTTCATAAGGCTCGGCAATGTCTATCATGTGATGCGGTATGCCGGCTTTTTCCTCCTCGGTTGGCTTTGCCGTTCCGATATCCATATGCTTATATATCTGCATACTGTCAGCGCTTATAACCTCTCCGTTATACCGTTTTGCAATTTCTATCGAGAGGGCTGTTTTCCCTGAGGCTGTCGGTCCTGCGACAACAACAAGCGGTATTTTATCCATTATAAAAGTATCTCCGTTTTTTTGTAAAAAATTTTATGTGTCACACTATACGCTTAAATTGTTTTTCAAGCTCATATTTTGTGAGCGAAATCATAATAGGTCTGCCGTGCGGACAAGTATTAATGCCCTTCATTGCAAGAATTTTATCAACAAGCGCGCGTATTTCCTTTTCGTTGAGCGCATGATTTGCCTTTATTGCCGATTTGCACGCAACTGTATACATGGCGCGTTCATTGCTCTCGCCTATTATGTGCTTTTTGTCGCTCATCATTTGTCCCAGCAGTTCTATAAATAGGTCTTTTATATCATTATAGTCAGTGTTTACCGGCGCTCCGTTTATAATAATGGTATTTGTGCCGAATTCCTCCGCCTCAAAACCAAGCGAAGCAAAGCGGGCTTCATTTTCCTTTGCATATTCAAATTCCGGCGCCGACAAATCGACAACTACAGGAGCGAGAAGTGACTGGGTTTTTATGCCGCCGTTTTCCATATCACGCTTTAATTCCTCATAATTAAGACGTTCATGGGCAGCGTGCTGATCTATGAGAAGTGCTTTTCCGTCACATTCTATGATTATATATGTATTAAAAAGCGTACCGATGATTTTGTAGTCGTTATTCTCTGTACCGGATACAGCGCAATCTTTAATTTCATTGCTGCGCTGAATGTCAGGCTGCGTATTCTCTTTCTTTTCTTCACAAAAACGTCTTATCGAATTTTCGCCGGACTTAGGTGCGGCTGTTTTATAACTGTCGCCGTTTTCATACAGCGCAGCTTTTTCAGCTTTATAGTCGTTTGTGAGGGTAACCGCTTTTTTTGGTGCGGGCGGTTCGGCATACAAAGCAGTTTCTTTATTTTTTACATATATTGTTTCCTTTATTTCGGGGCGCTTATCAGGAACAATTTTTGAAATATACTCAGATGCCCCTGCATTTGAAAGCGCAGCTTCGGCGCTGCTTTTCGGATTGTTTTCGATGATTGGTTTTTCTTGTATTTTTTCTTTTGTTTCAGTATCGGTTTCTATGCCGGTCTTTATCGGGTCTATAAGCGTTTGCACAAACTCCTGTGCTTTTAATGTAAAGCTTTCGTTTTTATATGCCTCTTTGCGTTTTGTGATTTTAACATCGGGAATGGCAGGTTTTTCATATAAGGCATTTTTTACCGCCCAATACACAGTATCAAACACCTTTTTTTCATCGGAAAACTTTACTTCTGTTTTTTTCGGGTGCACATTTACATCTATGAAAGCCGGATTTATGTCGAGTTTTATGACTGCAAAGGCAAACTTACCTCCCATAAGCTGATTTTTATATGCTTCATCAAGAGCTGCCGTTATTGCGCGGCTTTTGATATATCTTCCGTTCACAAAAAAGCTCTGATAGTTTCTGTTCGGACGGCTTATTGTGCTTTTACCGACATATCCGCTCACACGCAATACATTATCCCCATAATCCAGCGGAATTACACTTTTTGCATAGTCGCGGCCGTAGATTGTATATATTGCATTTACCGGATTGCCGTCACCCGATGATGAAAAAACAATTTTTCCGTTGTTGATATATTTGAATGATATTTCGGGATGCGCAAGCACAAAACGCTGCATTATATCAGTAATATAGCTTGCTTCGGTTGTATCCTTTTTCATAAATTTCATTCGTGCGGGCGTATTATAGAAAAGCTTTCTGACCTCTATCGTCGTGCCGTCGGGCGCACCAACCTCCTCGACATCTTCCATCTCGCCGCCCTCGACATAGACACGCGTGGCAGTACTTGCATGCGCTGTTTTTGTAGTCAGGATTACTTTTGAAACTGCCGCTATTGAACATAATGCCTCTCCGCGAAAACCGAGAGTATCTATCGCTGCCAAATCCTCGGCATGAAGAATTTTGCTCGTTGCATGGCGTATAAATGCAAGACCGACATCGCCGGCTTCAATTCCGCCTCCGTTATCGGTAACGCGCATATACGATATGCCCCCATTTTTTATTTCAATGGTAATTGTGTTTGCACCTGCATCGATTGAATTTTCCACAAGCTCCTTTATAACGGAGGCAGGTCTTTCAACAACCTCTCCTGCGGCGATCATGTTTGCCACAGATGCGTCCAGCAGATTTATTTTCCCCATATTTGCCGCCCTCCTTATATGTAAAGTTATACAGCTTTACATGTCTTTTGCCTTATTGGTAAGTTCATAAAGTTTATTTAATGCTTCAATCGGAGTATATGTTGTCACATCGAGCCTTTTAAGTTCTTCGATAACTTCATTGCCGCTGTCATTTTTCATATTAAGCAACGCATAATTTACTGTGTCAATCCCTTCAAGCTGATATGAACCTTTATTTACATCGTTCTTTTCAAGTGCAGAAAATATTTCCTTTGCGCGTACCGTGACATCTGACGGTATGCCGGCAAGAGCCGCAACCTCTATGCCATAGCTCCCATCTGCGCCGCCGCGGATTATTTTGCGAAGAAATGTTATGTTATCGCCGCGTTTTTTTACGGCAATGCAATAATTTTTTACTCCTGCAAGCCTGTTTTCAAGCTCGGTCAGCTCGTGATAATGAGTTGAAAACAGCGTTTTTGCGCCGATTTTTTCTTTATCGCATATATATTCCGCCACAGCCCAAGCAATGGAAAGACCGTCATAGGTGCTCGTTCCCCTGCCTATCTCATCAAGAATAACAAGACTGTTTTTTGTGGCATTTTTCAGTATATTTGTAACCTCATTCATTTCAACCATGAATGTACTCTGTCCGGTTGCAAGGTCATCTGATGCTCCCACGCGTGTAAATATTTTATCAACAATACCTATTTTCGCCGAGCTTGCAGGTACAAAGCTGCCAATCTGAGCCATAAGCGTAATAAGTGCAACCTGGCGCATATATGTTGATTTGCCTGCCATATTCGGACCTGTTATAATACACATGCGGTCGTCAGAGGTGTTTAAATATGTATCATTCGGCACAAACAGCTCATTTTTCAGCATTTTTTCAACAACGGGGTGACGCCCGTCTTTTATTTCCGTTGCATCGGAATTATCAATAACAGGCATTACATAATCATTTTGTTCGGCAACATATGCAAATGATGAAAGAACATCGATTGTTGCAATAACCTCTGCCGTATTTTTCAAACGCTCAATCTGCGCACATACTTGCTTTTTCAGTTCATCAAAAAGATGCAGTTCAAGCCGTATGAGCCTGTCCTCAGCTCCGATAATGATGTTTTCGATTTCTTTGAGCTTTGGTGTTATGTAGCGTTCGCCGTTTACAAGGGTCTGCTTTCGCACATAGTAGTCCGGCACCGCTGAAACCTGCCCCTTGCTGACCTCTATATAGTAGCCGAAAACCTTGTTATAGCCAACTTTGAGTGTTTTTATGCCTGTTTTTTCGCGCTCACTGCTCTGAATATCGGCTATCCAGCTTTTGCCCTCTGTCTGTGCGCGTCTGTATTCGTCCACATTTTCGTTGTATCCGCTTTTTATAACTCCGCCGTCACGCGCATTTACCGGCGGCTCATCGGAAACGGCAGCTTCAAGAAGTTCTTTTATATCTGCCATTACGTCAAGATGTTTATACTGCTTATCAAGTATGTCTGAGTTGAATTGTGAAAGTTTAAATTTTATTTCGGGAAGTACACCGAGTGAATCGCGCAGCGATATCATATCACGAGGAGAGGCGCTTCCGAGAGAGATGCGGTTAATCAGGCGCGATATATCATATATTTTATCAAGACACTCGCATATTTCCTCTCTGAGCATTATATTTTCTTTCAGCTCTCGCACGCCTTCAAGGCGCATTTTTATCTGCTCCGAGCTCAGCAAAGGTTTTTCAATCCATTGTGCAAGCATGCGTCCGCCCATGGAAGTTTTCGTTTTGTCAAGAACCCAGAGCAGAGTACCCTTTTTTGATTTTTCACGCATAGAAGCCGTAAGCTCAAGGTTTCTTCTTGTGCTATAATCAATCCCCATAAACTGTGCTGTTTCGTAGCGCTTTATGTTCATTATTTTAAAAAGAGAAGATTTCTGCGTGTCGCACAAATACATTATCGCAGCGCCTATTCCGCACGTGAGTGTTTCGTCGGCACTTATCTCCGGTAGGGATAAATCCGATGAATCCATTTCGTCAGCGAGTGCGCTTTTTGCCATATCATAGTCAAAAAAGTCCTCGTTTATGTCGCCTATATAGGTATCAAAGCGGCTTTTTATGTCTGATAAATATAAACTGCGCGCCTTGCTGTTAAAAATTATTTCCGATGGATTATAACCTGCTATTTCATCGGACACAGAATCCGATTTCGCATTTTTCAGTTTTGTCGCAAAAAGCTCGCCCGTTGAAATATCTGCAAATACAAGCGCTGTTTCATCTTCATCGTTTGTATATATAAGCGCAAGAAAATTATTTTTCTTTTCATCAAGCGCACGTGCGTCCGTCAGTGTGCCCGGCGTAACTATTTTAACAACTTCGCGGCTTACAAGCCCTTTTGCAAGCGCAGGATCCTCTGTCTGTTCGCATATTGCAACCTTGTATCCCTTTGATACCAAACGCACTATGTATGAATCGGCGCTGTGGAACGGTACGCCGCACATAGGTATACGTCCGCTTTCGCCGCCGATTTCATCGCCTTTTTTCCCTCCGCGTCCCGTCAAAACAAGCTCAAGCTCACGTGATGCAATTCTTGCGTCATCATTAAACATTTCATAAAAATCGCCGAGACGGTAAAACAAGATACAATCGCTGTATTTTTCTTTAACCTGCAAATACTGTTTCATCATAGGCGTTACTTCAGTCACACCTGTATCCCCCTTTGTTTCGGCGCTTAAAAGCCGCATTTACCGAAACCATGTGTAAAAAAATATTAGTGGCAGCCGCCGCATGTGCTGCAGTCTGACGAGCAGCCGCTGTGTGTCTGTCCGGTCACATAAAACGAAATAATGTTATTTACCTGCTCCATAACTGCGTCGAGTTCTTTTCTTGCAGTCACATATTTATTAATCTTCTCGTTTTCCATAAGTTTGTCAAATTCTGCGGACAGCTGCGTGCGTATATCCTCCATTTCCTCTTTTGTGAGGTTTTCCTTCTGTGCCTTCTGCGCAAGCTGTATGCGCTTTAAGTTATATTCGCCTATAAGCTGCTGTGCCGTTTCGTCATTGTTCTGTGCTTCTTCGGCATTTTTTACAGCTGCCATAAGTTCGCTTTCCGCTATAGTTTTTCCAAGCTCTCTTGCCATATCCAAAATATCCATTTTTTCTTCCTCCAAAAAGTTTTATAATATATTTGTTAAACGCCGATTATGACGCATATAACCTTTTTATGATAAAATCAAACTATTTCGCCCTTTAAAAACCATGTTTTTGCAGATGTAATCTTTACACGGACAATCTTTCCCGCCATATCCGGCGCGCCTTCTATATGAACAATTTTTCCGCCTTCTGTTCTGCCGGAGATTATGTTTTTATCGGTTTTACTTGTGCCCTCTATAAGAACCTCACAGATTTTTCCTATATATGAATCGTTAATTTCCTTCGAGATTTCATTTTGCACAGCAAGCATTCTGTCAAAATTTTCATGTATCTGCCCGTCACTCAGAGCCATGTCCATTTTTGCCGCAGGCGTTCCCGTGCGTTTTGAATATATAAAGGAATATATCGAATCGTATCTGACAAGTTTTAAAAGCTCAATAGTCTTTTCAAAATCTTCGTTTGTTTCCGTCGGAAAACCGACTATTATATCGGTTGTGAGTGTGATATCGGGTATTTTTGCACGCACTGCACGCACTTTTTCCACATACTGTTCATTTGTGTACTTTCGGTTCATATCACGAAGCACACGGTCGCTTCCTGCCTGAACGGGCAGATGAAGCTGGTTGCAAATCTTTTTTTGCGACGCCATCGTATCAATAAGTTTTTCGTTAAAATCCTTCGGGTGCGAAGTCATAAACCTTATGCGTTCAATTCCGTCAACGCCGCATATTTTTACAAGCAAATCGGAAAAGTCAATATTTTCTTCTAAATCCTTGCCGTATGAATTTACATTCTGTCCAAGCAGCATTATCTCTTTATATCCCTGTGCCGCTGTTTCGCAAACTTCTTTTATAATATCCTCCGGCTTTCGGCTGCGTTCGCGTCCGCGCACATACGGCACAATACAATATGAGCAAAAGTTATTGCAGCCGTACATTATGGAAATATATGCGGTTACACCGCCATCGCGCCGTATCGGAATATTTTCCGCTATATATCCGTCGGAGTCAACCAGCTTTATGCTGCGTTCATGCGTGTTTAACACATTCCATATAAGCTGCGGCAGCATATACAGGGTATGTGTGCCGAATATAATGTCAACATGGGTATATTTTTCTTTTATTTTCTTTGCAACCTGTTCCTGCTGCATCATGCAGCCGCATACTCCGATAATTAAATCCGGCTTTTTGCGTTTTAGTACTTTAAGAGCGCCAAGGTTTCCGTAAACCTTAAGCTCCGCATGCTCACGTACGGCACATGTGTTATAGATGATGATATCCGCATCTTTTGCATCGTCGCAAAAACCGTATCCCGCCTCAGAAAGCATGCCGCGTATACGCTCCGAGTCATTTTCGTTCTGCTGACAGCCATATGTTACAACATATGCCTTCGGCTGCTGCGGACGCGCCTCGCTGCGTATGCTGATTTTATTTAGAAATTCCTTCTGAGCATTTATCTGCTGTTCGGAAATAAGAACATCTTCTCTTTTTCTTGTCAATTTTTTGCCACTCTCCCGATTGTTTACATAAAATTATCTTATTGCATGTCTGCCGTTTTTCTTATGATATCCGAGCTGTAAAACTCTATTATAAATTTAAATATTATTGTAAAGCCTAAAATGAGCGCCATAAAAGCAAAAACATTTATAAGTACATATAAGCCGAGCAAAATTCCGAATGATAATACCGTCATAAGAATATTCTGCGGAAATTTTGCAATTGCAAACAGCATACAGTTTTTATACAGGCTTTTCAGGCTGCTTTCATATGTTACCATCAGCTGATATATATAGTAGTGCATGAAGGTGTAAAGTATAAGTATAAAAGCCAGTATCCCCTGCGCCACAAGGTATATCGTATTTTCCGATAAAATATACAGCGAGGAGTAAAAATTAAATGCGGTAAGGCTCAGATACAGCACGGCAATATCAACAAGCAGCACAATCATACTTTTGCAGAAATTATGCTTTAAGCTGTCCCAAAAATCGCTGAAAACCCACGCATGCTCCTCACGGGCAAAGTTGCGCATAATGTATGCACTTCCGGCAGATGCCGGACCCGAGCCCCAAAGTATAACCATAGCAAACGCAAAAAGAGAGCGCAAAAGGAAGTCAAATGTTGAAAAATCCTCCTGAGGAAGCGTTTGTACAAACGCCCCTATTCCGTTAAGTCCTATATATGACATTGTATTTGCATTAAGCGGCGAAAACCAATACAAAAGCGCTATGTATGGTATCGAAAATGCCAGATACAGCATATTAAGCTGCATGAACTTCATAAATTTACGGAAAATTACATCAAAGAATATAAATATTCTATGCTTCTCTTTATCGTCCTTTTCTATATCTTTTCTCGGCTTGTTATATCCGAAATCAAAAAGTCCCAAACATACCGCTTCCTTTCGCATTTGTTAAAATTCGATGCCCTCGCGCGCGTTTATACCGCGTTCATACGGGTGCTTTACAGCCTTCATCTCGGTAACATAATCAGCTTTATCGATAAGCCACTGCGGTGCACCGCGTCCCGTAAGCACAAGTTCGCACCCATAATCTTTTTTTGCTATAATATCTTCAATTTCATCTTTTTTTACTATTCCGTAATTATAAGCGCATATTATTTCGTCAAGCACAAGCATGTCACATGATTTTTTGATAAGTGCGTCATATATAAAATCAAGTGCATTTTCAGATTCGTTTCTGAGTTTTTTTGTTTCTGCACCAAAGCTTTCGTTAGAGCGGGATATAAAGCCATGGCTGCTTTCAAACCTGTATACGTGTATTTTATCGCTTTGAAGTGAATTTATAAAGCTTACCTCGCCGCTGTCCGAGGCTTTTAAAAACTGAGCAATAAAAACCGTCCTGCCGTGTGAATATGCCCTGAGCGAAAGTCCAACAGCCGCTGTTGTCTTACCTTTTCCGTCACCCGTATATACATGTATAAGTCCGCCCATTTTTCTCTCCTTTATATGCCGGTTTTATTTGAAATACTCAACGCCCGCCTCAAAAAGTTTCTGGTCTTTTGTGCCGTATATATTTTTAAGTATATTCTCGCCAAGGCGTTCACTGTGCCCCATTTTTCCGAAAACACGCCCGTCGGGACTTGTAATACCTTCGATTGCCGCTACGGAGCCATTCGGGTTATACGGCGTATCGCCGCTCGCCTTTCCGCAATAATCAACATATTGTGTTGCAATCTGTCCGTTATCGGCAAGCTTTTTGAGCCATTCGTCGCTGCAATAAAACCTGCCTTCGCCATGCGATACGGCAATGCTGTGCAAATCTCCGACCTCCGTTTTCCGGAGCCATGGAGATGAATTTGACACAATACGTGTTGTAACGGCCGCCGACACATGACGGCCTATGTTGTTATATGTCAAAGTCGGCGAATTAGGCTTAAGATCCGTTATTATTCCGTGCGGCACAAGCCCAAGCTTAATGAGCGCCTGAAAACCGTTGCATATTCCGAGCATAAGTCCGTCGCGGTTTGTAAGCAGTGTGTTTACAGCTTCGCTTACGCGCGGATTGCGGAAAGCTGTCGCAATATATTTTCCCGAACCGTCCGGCTCATCTCCTCCGGAAAATCCGCCGGGGAGCATTATTATCTGTGCGTTTGAAATCCTTTTTGCCATTTCTTCAAGTGACTGCGCCGTATCCGAAGGCGTAAGGTTTATAAACGGAAATACATCAACTTCTGCACCGGCCGCCTCAAAAACGCGCGCACTGTCATATTCACAGTTTGTCCCCGGAAATACAGGAATGAACACGCGCGGACGTGCAAATTTTTTGCTTGCAGCCGTAATTGTTTTTAATTTGCCCGAATATGTTTCACACTTGCCTGCACTATGCGCATGTGTCGGGTATACATTTTCGAGCGTACCTGTCCATGCTTTGAGCGAAGCGTCAAGCGATATGCCGACAGAGCCAATGTCTATTTTCTTTTCATCGGAAGTGGTTCCGATATATTCGAAATCAAGTGTGCCTTCCGGTTTTGCATCATCACTCAGCTCAAGAATTATTGCACCGTATTCCTTTGCAAACACATCATCGGCTTTTATGCTTTCATCAAACCTAAAGCCAAGCATGTTACCGAAACACATTTTGCTTATTGCCTCACAAAGACCGCCGCCGCGCACAACACTGCTTGACAACACAGAACCGCTCTGTATGAGCTTGTGTATCGCAGCGTAATTTTTGCGCAGTCTTGCAAAATCCGGCATGAAATTATCATCGTAAAACACTTTTACCTCTATAACTCTGCTGCCGCTTTTCTTAAACTCCGATGATACGGCTTTGCTTGCTTTTAACGTATTTACCGCAAACGACACAACAGTCGGCGGTACGTCCAAATCCTCAAAACTGCCGCTCATCGAGTCTTTGCCGCCTATTGCAGCAAGCTGCAGCCCCTTTTGTGCCGTAAATGCGCCGAGCAGCGCGCTGAGAGGCTTGCCCCAGCGTGCGGGATTATTGCCGAGACGCTCAAAGTATTCTTGAAGAGTAAGGTATATGTCATCATGGTTTGCACCAATCGCAACTGCTTTCGAAACGGATTCGATTATCGCATAAATGCTGCCGTGGAAAGGCGACCATGACGATAAATACGGGTCATAGCCGTATGTCATAACCGTCGCGGTATCAGTCGTTTTATGAAGCAAGGGAACTTTTGCAACCATTCCGATTGACGGCGAAAAACAGTATTTTCCGCCATAAGGCATAAATACACTTCCTGCGCCTATCGTACTGTCAAACATTTCGACAAGCCCTTTCTGAGAGCATACGTTAAGGTCTGACAGCGTGTCGAACCATTTTTCTTGTATATTATCTGTAGGCGGTGCGGCAAAAGGATTTTTTTCACATGGCATTTTAATTACCGCTTCCGTAGTTTTCTGCGCACCGTTTGTATTCAGAAAATCGCGCGAAATATCGCATATAACCTTTCCGCGCCATTTCATTGTAAGACGGTTTGTGTCTGTGACAACGGCGGTAACAACCGCGTCAAGGTTTTCGCTTTTTGCATAATCAATAAACTTTTCCGCGTCGCTGCTGTCTACAACAACAGCCATTCTTTCCTGCGACTCCGATATGGCAAGCTCCGTTCCGTCAAGTCCCTCATATTTTTTCGGCACTTTGTCAAGGTCTATGTCCAACCCGTCCGCAAGCTCCCCGATGGCAACCGACACACCGCCGGCGCCAAAATCGTTGCAGCGCTTTATAAGCCGTGTAACTTCGCACCGTCTGAACAAACGCTGAATTTTTCTTTCAACGGGCGGATTTCCCTTTTGAACCTCCGCACCGCATGTTTCGAGCGATTGGGTTGTATGGGCTTTTGATGAGCCTGTTGCGCCTCCGCAGCCGTCGCGGCCCGTTTTTCCTCCCAGAAGAATTACAACATCGCCCGCCTCGGGCTGTTTGCGCACTACATTTTCCTTCGGTGCCGCCGCAATCACTGCGCCAAGCTCCATATGTTTTGCTATGTAGCCCTCATGGTAAATTTCCGCGACCTGACCTGTGGCAAGACCTATCTGGTTGCCGTATGAGCTGTAGCCCGAGGCTGCCGTACGCACTATTTTTCTTTGCATAAGCTTTCCGTCAAGCGTTTGCTCCATAGTTTTTCTCGGGTCGCCGGCGCCCGTTATCCGCATTGCCTGATATACATACGACCTGCCCGACAAAGGATCGCGGATAGCGCCGCCCAAACATGTTGCAGCGCCGCCGAACGGCTCTATTTCCGTCGGGTGGTTGTGAGTTTCATTTTTAAACATAATAAGCCATTGCTCATCAATACCGTTTGCATCAACAGTTGCTTTTATGCTGCATGCATTGA
>CAKSHB010000003.1 GCA_934456295.1 uncultured Clostridia bacterium
GATCCGAATACCGCTTGCCGCTGTCGTAGCACAGCCGTTCGCCGCAGCGGACCTCCACGCGGTACGCGCTCTGCCGGACGCCGTTTACGTTTCCGCGCAGCTTCCAGGAAAACCGCGCCGCCTCGTCGATGCCCATCGGGTCGGGCAGATCGTTGACCATCAGGTCGTAAAGCTCAAAATTCTTCATATGCACAATCCTTTCATGATGCTTCTGTTTGTCATTATAGCACACAGCGTTCCGCGCCGCAAGGGGTTTTACGCTGCGTTTTCCGCTTTTTCGCAATAAATTGTCACCTCGGTATCGCCGTGGATCCAGTACAGCGCCTCGTCGCCGTACAGCTTCTCGCCCCAGCCGGCGCGCTTCCAGAGAATCCCCGTCACGACGTATCCCTCCGGCGCCGACGCGGCGATGCGCACCGACCGGCCGTCCCGGAAAAACCGCGTTTCGGTATAGGCGTCGCCGTTGACCAGCGCGCTTCCCTCCGCGCCCTCAAAGCGCAGCGTCAGGGTGTGCAGCGGTACATCGAACCATTCCGCCAGCTGACTGCGCATGCTCGCGCTGCGTCCGGCCAGAAATTTGTCCAGATTCTGCACGGATTTGTACCAGTTTTTCAGGCTGCCGCCGTCGCCCGGCCAGCGCTTGAAGTTCCACTCGATGATATCCTCGATCCGCTCTGCGGCCGCCTCCGCGCGGTCCCGACAAAGGTCGCTGCGCAGCGCGGTATCGATTGCAAGAAGATTGCAGGACCCTCTTGCCGAGCTTGTTAAAATCGACCCGAAATCAGTCGGGGTCGGTCAGTATCAGCATGACATGCCCCAGTCAAGACTCGGCGAAACTCTCGGCGGAGTGGTTGAGGATTGTGTAAATAAGGTCGGCGTTGATTTGAACACGGCGTCCGCGCCGCTTTTGTCATATGTGTCGGGGCTGTCGGCGGCGGTTGCAAAAAATGTTGTGGCATATCGAGAGGAAAACGGCGCATTCACCTCGCGCACACAGATTAAAAAAGTACCGAAGCTCGGTCCGAAGGCATATGAGCAGTGCGCAGGATTTTTGCGCATACCCGATGCGGCAAATGTGCTCGATAACACGGGTGTGCACCCCGAATCGTATGACGCGGCAAAAAAGCTGCTCGATTTGTTCGGCGTAAAAAAAGAAAGCGTAAAAAACGGCGGCGCTGCCGATATTGTGCAGAAAATAAAAGAGGCCGGCGTTTGCGAAACTGCGGAGAAATGCGGAGTCGGCGCACCGACTCTCAGAGATATTGCCGCAGAGCTTGCAAAGCCGGGACGCGATTTGCGCGACGATTTGCCTGCACCCATGCTGCGCACCGACGTTATGGACATGAAGGATTTGAAGCCCGGCATGAAGATGCGCGGTACGGTCAGAAATGTAATTGATTTCGGCGTATTTGTGGATATAGGAGTGCATCAGGACGGGCTTGTCCATATATCGCAGATTGTTGACCGCTACATAAAGCACCCATCCGAGGCGCTGAAGGTGGGCGATATTGTTGATGTGTATGTGCTCGGCGTGGATATTGAAAAAAAGCGCATATCACTGACAATGCTTGAGAGTAAGGCGCCGAAAGCATAATAAAGATATAAAGGAATAAAGTATAACCAAAAGAGCAAAAAACACGGAGTAATAAAAAATATTGCTCCGTGTTTTTATTATTTAAGAAAAATTTATGCATTTTCAAGCGCCTGTGCGATGTCCTCAATAATATCATCGGAATTTTCAAGCCCGACGGAAAGACGTATAAGACCGGGTGCGATACCTGCCGAGTCAAGCTGCTCGTCCGAGAGCTGACGGTGGGTTGAGCTTGCGGGGTGAAGCACGCATGTACGTATGTCGGCAACGTGCACAACAAGCGATACAAGCTTTAAGCTGTCAATAAAACGCACGCCTGCGTCGCGTCCGCCCTTCAGCGTGAAGGCAATTACGCCGCTGCAGCCATCGGGCAGATATTTTTTTGCCGTGTCCTTATACGGATAGCTGTCAAGCGTGGGATAGCTGACCGACTCAACTTTTTCGTGACCTGCGAGAAAATGCGCAACCGTGTCGGCATTTTTGCAGTGACGTTCCATTCTTATCGGCAGCGTTTCCATGCCCTGGTTTACGATAAATGCGCCTGTTGCGCTCTGGCACACACCCATGTCACGCATGAGTTGTACGCGCGCTTTTACAATGTAGGCGCTTTTGCCGAAATCTTTTGTATATATAACGCCGTGATATGACTCGTCGGGCTCCGTAAACTCGCGGAATTTGCCGTTCGTCCAGTCGAAATTGCCGGAGTCAACTATCGCTCCGCCGACCTGCAAAGCATGACCGTCAAGATACTTTGTGGTTGAATGTGTTATAATGTCTGCTCCGAATTCAATCGGACGGCACAAAACGGGTGTGGCAAATGTGTTGTCAACAATAAGCGGTACGCCGTTCTCGTGCGCTATACGCGCAAAACGCTCGATATCAAAAATCGCAATTGTGGGGTTTGAAATCGTTTCGCCGAAAACCGCCTTTGTGTTTTCTCTGAAAGCGGCGCGTATCTCGTCGTCAGAGGCGTTATTGTCAACAAAAGTCACCTCTATGCCGAGTTTTTTGAGCGTGACGCAAAACAGGTTCATTGTTCCGCCGTATATGGAGGAAGCGCTTATGAAATGGTCGCCGCTGCCCAAAATGTTCAGCACGGCAAGCATGTTTGCCGCCTGTCCCGATGAGGTGAACAGCGCACCGACGCCGCCCTCAAGTGAGGCGAGCTTTTTTTCGACTGCGTCAACGGTCGGATTGCTGAGGCGTGAGTAGAAAAATCCTTCTTCGCTCAAATCAAAAAGTTTTGCCACCTGCTCGGTGGAATTATATTTGAATGTTGTGCTCTGATATATCGGCAGAGCGCGGCTTTCGCCGTTTTGCGGTTCATAGCCTTCATGAAGGCATTTTGTTTCAATTTTCACCTTATACACTCCTTTTTGCGATGCTTTTGCGTTATAATTTTATGCGTTATTTTTTATAGCTTTTTATGCCCTCACGGAAGGCGGCTGTTGTATCCTCGGTTTCGTCAAGGAAATACGGACGGGCAAGCTGCTTGTATGTTTCGGGGCGCATGTCATAGTCGGCGCTGCTCCACCAGAGCGCAGCCCTCACATTTTCGTATTTTTTAATTTGGGCAAACATATCCGTTATCCATGCCGCTTTGTCACCGCCGACAGAGCTTGATGCAAATTCGGTTATGATGAACGGGAATTTTCCGAAAACGTTCATGTACTTATCGTAAGGCTCTTTGTAGATTTCGTCAAATGTGCGCCATTTCTCGTGATACAGATCTTTATAGTATTCGCCGGTATTGTAGCCCGTGAGGCCTATGAGCTGAACATAGTTATCGCCCGGGTAATACGAAACATATGAGTTCCAGTGTGCCGGAGGGCAGTCCTCTGCATTGGGGTTAAAAATCCATATGGCGTTATCAACGCCCTCCTCTTGGAATATATCGTAAATCCTGCGCCAGTTTTCGATAAATATTTCGGGGTCGGAAAGCGACGCAACGCCCGAGTAGTTTACCCAGTCACTGTTCATCTCGTTATTGAGCCTGAACAGGAACGGATGGCCGAAACGTTTTGCTCCGCGCGCAAATTCGCGTATCTGTTCGTCGAGAAGTCCGTCATACATATCGAAGTTTATGTTTTTGCCGAAAAGGTCGTCATTGTTGAAGTTTGAAACCTGCAAGGTCATTTCGGTAAACTTTCCGTCGTTGTGGAAACGCTGCATTTCTTCAACAGGAAAGCCCCATTCGAGGTTAACATAGTGGAGCGCGAAGTCGAAGTTATAATCAACCTTCTTTTCGAGGTCCTTGAACCACTGATAGTTGCGCTCCTTCTGATATGAACCGTCAACAAAAAGTCCCCATTTCATCGTGCCCTTTGTGTTAAGCTCGTCAAAAAGCTTTCTTGTTTCGGCGTTCCAGCTGTCGGGTACGCCGGGCTTATAATCGCATTTGAAGATATTTTCGCCCTCAATTTTTATCTCCTCAAAAGAGTTTATTATCTCATCTATAACGGGCGCATTTTTTTCATAGTCCTTCGTTTTAAACATAACCCTGAAAAATGCCTGCGGACCCGTTTTTGAAAGCACAAAGAAATATGTATAGTCGTTCCGGCGCTCAATAAGCTGCTTTTCGGGGCTGCGCGTGAGCGATATGCGCTGAGCCTTTGCGCCGTCATGCTCAAATGTTGTGTTTTCACGTATTGTTATGTTGTTTTTTTCGATATAGTGGTCATCAAGGTAATAGTTGTTGAGATAGTTGTCTATAAAATATGTCGGGTCCTCATACGGCGCCCATTCGCGCGTTACAATTACCGTCATATCGTCGTTGTACGCCTTTATCTGCTCGGGGCTTATCGACAAATCAAAATGCATGTTGTCGGGAAAAGACAGCATGTATCCCTTCGGGCGGTCAATCAGAACTTTGTGTCCGTCGGCGGTTGAAACGATTTCCTCCTGTATGGTCGGCTCGGTATTTGTGACCTCATGATACTTTGATGTGATTTTGTTTTTTGCGAGCTGCATAAAGTTTGCCGGGTCACGGAAAAATCCCTTCGTTATAAGGATGTACAGTATGGCTGCAAAAACTGCGGCAGTAACCGCACATATAACAATCCTTTTTGTCTTTTTTGAACCTGTTTTTTCTGAATTCATAAAAATCTCCGTTCTGTCCGTCGGAACTTACGAAAAGCCTGCGCAAAAATCCGTGCGGACCGATAATAATATGCACATAATAAGATATCATATAAGGCGGAAATTGTCAACGCCAAGCATGAAGTACAAAAATAAAAAGGCAGAAAATACGGGAAAGAATTTCTGCCTTTTAAAACAAATATGTAATACGGTATGCGAAACTTACAAATCAAAATTTTCACGCGTTTTCCATGCACCGTTCGTGAAGTCCGGTATTTCAACGCTTGTGCCGCCGTTTGCGATAGACTGCTCCGAAAGCGGTGTTATGCACATCCATGCGGCTGCGTCATAAACGTCTATCGGCATGGTGGTGCCGTTTCTCACGGCGTCAAAAAATGCGCTGAAAACAAAGTAATCCATACCGCCGTGCCCCATTTCAATTTCTTCGGGCGTTATATTGCGCCAACACCGGGGCAGATATTTTTCCTCATAATTTTTTGCGTTGTCCATAACTTTTCTGTAATGTTCAACCGTTTCAAACGCTTCCTCGTCGCCGTCGAGAAAAATCGAGTTTGTGTTTTCTTCATACATGCCCTTTGTGCCGCGCACGGTAAATTCGCGGCTGTAGGAGCGCGGAAGTGTCGTGTCAAGACGAAGGGATATCGTTTCGCCGTTTGCACATGTTATCAATGTGTTCACAATGTCGCCCTGTTTAAAATCCGCACCTATTAAAGCCTTATTTTCAAATGTGCCGGCACGGTCGGATATGTATTGTTTCAGACCGGCGGCTTTTGATGCAACCGAAACAAGGCGCACCATGCGGTTTCCGCGGTTTATGTTCAAAAGCTTTGCTATCGGGCCGAGCTCATGCGTGGGATAATTTTCACAGTTTCGGTTCAGATAGTTGTTGAGGCGGTAGTGGCGGTTTTCTTTGCCGAAGGCAATCTCTTCGCGTATATCGTGCGCATATGCGCCGTGACAGTGCACAATTTCGCCGAAAAGACCGTCGCGCACAATATTTCGTATGAGCATTTCGTTTTTTCCGTAGCAGCAGTTTTCAAGAAACATAAACGGTGTTTTTGTCTGCTCATATGTGCTGACAAGTCTGAAACAGTCATCAACGCTGTATGCACCGCCAACCTCGATTGCAACACATTTTCCGGCTTTCATGGCATCAACTGCGATGTCCACATGTGACTCCCAGCCCGAAAAAACCATTACCGCATCTATGTCGCTGCGCGCAAGAAGCTTTTTGTAGTCAGCCTCTTTGTCGGGCGTATCAAAGCTTTTTTCGGAGATAATCTTTGCCGCTTTGTCGCGTCTGTCCTCATATATGTCGCATACAGCCGCAATTCTTACGTTCGGAATGGAGAGGATTGTGCTGATGTTGCCGCCGCCCGTCTTTCCCAGACCGCGGCTCCCGAGACCGATAACGGCTGTGTTTATTTGTTTTGTGCTGTTCATGATAAAAACACGTCCTTTCGGAGCAGATTTATAATAGCTCTGCAATTATGCTATCACAGGAGCATGGATATGTAAATGTAATAAGTTGACCAAAAACTGTGTTTTTTTATCATTTTAAAAATCAAAAACTTGACTCGGGGCAAAAAAACATGTAATATGATTTTACAAATACAGCATATAAATATGGGAAAAGGGGCGGTATAAGGGTGGAAAAGCTTGTAAAAAAAGGCGAAGAGGGCATAAGCTTCTATGATTGTGCGGAGAAGGACTTTTTTATATGTGCAATAGGATATAATGACTTTAATTTCGTTGAGCCGATAAAGGCCGCATATCCGCGCAACACATACACAATACACATAGTGCTCGGCGGCAGCGGAACGCTTTGTATCGGAGATAAGGTATATGAAGTAAAGGAGCGCAGTTTGTTTTTTACGGCGCCCGATGTCAGCATAGCCTATTATCCCGATGAGGATAATCTGTGGGATTACGTATGGTTTGGGTTTACGGGGGAAAATTCCGAAATATATGCGCAGAAAATGGGCTTGTCGCAGCAAAATCCCGTAACAAAAATAAAGGATTTCGGTGCGGTATATTCGGAGCTGCACAGTATATTCGGACGGCTGGAAAGCACGGGAACGGCAGGATATTATGACGTTATGGCATCATTTTACAGAATACTTGATATAAACAGCGCGGAAAGGAAGGATACGCCGCAGGAGCTGTGCGGCATTGCAGAGATGTATCTCGAATGTCATTACCGTTCGCCCTCCTTCAGCGTGGAAAATATGTGCCGTGCGCTGAACGTGAGCCATTCGCACCTATGCAGAGAATATAAGAAGAAAAACGGCGAAACGATAATAAGCAGGCTTGTTAAAATGCGCATAAATGAGGCGTGCACGCTACTGTCCGGCAGCATGCTGAGTGTAAGTGAGATTGCATATTCGGCAGGCTTCCGCGACAGTGTTCACTTTATGAAAACCTTCAGAAAACACATGGATATGAGTCCGTCGGAATACAGAAAAAATACGAAAATATAAAAAGATAATTTTTATGAAAAAAGACTTGATTATACAAGAAAATATGATATAATTGGCATATAAGCCAATAAATATGCAAAGGAGGTGTGTTATGGCACAGAGAAGAGACAGCGCGGCAGCGAGAAAAAGAATTTTGTCGTCATGCGTAAAGCTGTTTATAGAAAAGGGATATGCAAATACAACAATGGCTGAAATTGTGAGAGAGTCGGACGTTTCAAACAGTACGTTCCAGAACATATTTCACTCAAAAAGCGGAGCGCTGATGGATTTGGTGGAGTTTATGTTTGCAAACCAGTTTCGCAATGCGAGGCGCATGATACCCGAGGGGGCAAGCGCTGCCTTTACATATGCGCTTGAAACATCAATACAGATGGCGCTTGTGGAGGCAAATGAAAACCTGCGCGAAATTTATGTTGAGGCATACACATTTCCGCAGACTGCCGAATATATTTTTCAGCAGACGTCAAGTGAGATTTATAAAATTTTCAGTCCGTATATGCCGCAGTGCAGCGAGAGCGATTTTTATGAGCTTGAAATCGGAACGGCAGGGATTATGCGCAGCTATATGGTAAAGCCGTGCGACAAATATTTTACGCTGGAGAAAAAGCTTGCACGTTTTCTGTCTATGACGCTTGATATATACGGTGTACCGAAAGAAGAGCGTGAAAAAATTATCGGATACATAACAATGGCGGATATACGCGGTCTTGTAAACCGTGTTATGCAGGATCTTTTTACGGAGCTTGCCATGAAATTTGATTTCAGATTTGATGAAGGGGCATGGGTCGAAGAAAAGCCGGCTGAAGAGGTATCGGTTTAGAAAGACGTATTGGTTTGGTGAGAATTGTCTGTTCTGACTGAAACATCGGTTTAACCGATAAAAAGCAAGTAATTCAGGCAAATAAATTAAAGCGATAAATAAAAAATGCAGTTGAAATGGAGGAGATGGTATGAAAAAAAGACGGTTGCTCTGCGTTGCTGTAGCCGCATGTATACTGCTGGGGCTTTTGCCGCAGACTGCATTTGCGGAACACAGGGACTTTGGCGGACGCTCACAGATGAACTGGGCGGACTGCTCAAAGGGCTGGGGCTATGTTACTCTGAGCGAGGGCAAAATCCTCAAAGCGGGCGAAGGCGGAAAGCTTGAGGATATTGACAGCAGCTATTCCGTATTTAATCAGTTCCGCTATAACAGAGGGCAGAACTATTATGACGGTTCCAGCAAAAATGCAACCTTTGCATATGATACGACACAGTCGATATATGGGGCAAAGCTTGCCGAAGGAAAGTATTTTTATGCGGTATATGATAATGCGAATGACAGAAATAACTACAAGGTAGACTTTGCGGCAAACTTTGACAGCTATCTCAAGCAGCTTATCAAAAAAGGAGATATAGAGGTTGCGATTGTTGCCGAGGCAAACAATTACAACGGTTCGACGAATAAGCAGCGCGGAATTGCAAACCTGCGTTTCTATTCAAACGCATCTTCAATTCAGCAGGAGATAACGACATCGGAGGATAACTATGACGGCACGCGTACGGTTTCTGCCGGCTGGCAGAAGCTCAACACGGATATAACGCGAATGATGCTTAACCTGCGTTCAACGCGAAAAGGTCTGAAAAAGTTCAACAAGAGCTATGTTTCAAAGGTCAGAGTATTTATACGCGATAACGTCGGACCGAAAGCGTCATCGTGCGGAATATACAGCGGCGATTTTACATCGCGCCAGAACATAAACGGGACGACTGTGTATACGGCGGCGCCGGGCAGCACAATACGCTACTATGTTCAGTTTGACGAAAAAATTAAGGCGAGCGACACAGGCAATCTGAAGCTGCGCCTTAAAAGCATGCTTGAGAAGGATACCGATAAAGCGGGCTTTGATGCGGAAGTGGAAAAGGTTGAGGGCGACAGAATAATATTCAAATACAAAGTGCCCGACAATACCTTTGGCAATTATGAGCTGAAGGTCGGCGCAGATGCGGCAAAGCTTATCGGCGGAAAAGACCGTATAACCGATATAGCCGGAAACGCGCTGACTGATGAAAAAGTGGCATTTACGGCAAAAAAAGGATACACGGTTGATGATACAAAAACTCGTCTTACATCAAATTCATTTACGGATAACAGCAAAAAGCCGTATCCCCCCGTTTCAAACATCAAAAAGGACTGCAATGTGTACGGTTCTGTTCCGTCCGATATAATATCATCGGGCGCAAATTCGGCACAGCCGACGATTTTCTCGGCAAACGGCGCCAAAAAACCTGTGTTCAGAATTGTGCTTGATGACGAGATACAAAAACGTTATCTGAACTCGTCGACAAAGCTGAAGCTTCAGGTTTATGATATGAACAGAAACAAGGTCAGCGGCAGATACGTATACGCAAATCTTGCCGGTGCGAGAATTGTGGGTGTTGATAAAACTTCGGCGACAAACAGCATAAAGTCGGACGCATACACGGAGCTTTACTTTACATATACTCCGCAGGAAATCAGCGGATATCCGATGTATATGTTAAACTTTGCCGGCGCGGAAAATGAGAAGGGCGACTTTGTTTTCGAGGATGACGTTCTTACATGCGGCGGAAAGCTCCGCAATATTTCCGACACGGAGGTTGACGGCAAAAATCTCATAGTTCCGAAAAACTATAAGGATTTGCTGCCGCTCAGCATTAATCTGACGATTGATACCCAGCCGCCTCAGCTTTCAAAGACGACGCTGAACAGCGAATGGGCAAAAAAATTCAATTCGGACGCAAGCCTTCTGTTTACAGATGACGGCGGATTTGACGTTAACGGAGCAAATATTTCGCTGGTATATTACGAAAACGGCGCAAAAAAATATCTGACGGTCGGAGCGGGCAGCAGAAACAGAACTGTTGTAAACCTTGCGGCAAACCGTGTGCAGGGAACGAAAAATTCGGCATCGGTGGATTTGAGCAGCATAAGGCTGCTTGAGGATTATCCGGCGGATTATCCTTTGTATCTTGAGTATACATTAAAGGATAAGGCGGGAAATACGGCGACAAATGCCGGCAAAAACGACATAAGGGTATATCTTGACAATACGGCGCCGACGGTGAGCAGCGTTGAGTTGGAAAACAAAAGCGGAAACGTGATTGTAAAGTATGGCGTGACAGATACGGGCGTGGGAGAAATCGACCCGTTTATAGAGTATGTGCTCACAAACTATACGGACAAAACTCAGGAAAAACTGACGCGTGAGGATAAAGAGCAGCAGATACCCGTAACGGGCAATCAGGGCAAATTTGACAGATGGCAGGTTGAGGCATATTTTTCCGATACTGTCGGAAACAAAAGCAAAACGCCGGCAAAATCAGGCTTGTTCTCAACAGCTCTTCGCACACTCATCATGGAACTTAAAGACAGCGCCGGAAACGCTGTGTCTGACAGGCATGTGATTACGGCGGATACATCGAAAATCCCGTCGAGCGACGCAACATTTACGGTGAAGTATGGCTGGAAGAAAGGTTCGGGCGCATCTGACAGCGATATGAAATCGACGGTAAACTTCGGCAGTGCGTCGGAGCTTGCGGCGTTTAACTTTGCGTCGGAGGAAATACAGAAGCAGTATAATTCGGGCGATTTGTTTGACGGCGAGTTTACGCTTGTTACAGATGTGCTCATGCTGCCCGATAACAGCAGACAGTTCTTTTCGCAGAATTTCTATTTCGACGTAAAAGCGCCCGAGGGAGTAATTACGGTTGAAAAGGAACGCGACGGCGTAAATACGTCATATGACATAGTGTATGACTTATATGACGATGCGGCAGAGTATAAAAACGGCGCATATGTGAGCACGAAAAACATCGATTTTTCAAGCGGAAATGCGCCCGTGATGAAGCTTTATATAGATGGAAAGCTTGCGCAGACATATACGCTTTCCACATTTAAATCCTCAAAAACAATCGATTTCCTTTCCGAGTTCGGAGGAAAAGAGGAGTTTGCGGACGCTCTCACGGCAAAGGCTGAAATAACTTTTAAAGATAAATTCGGTCACAGCACGACAATCGAGAGCGAGGAGATGGCGGTTGACTTCAAAGCGCCCGAGGTTACGGCGATTGAAGTTTCGGCAAAAAATCTGCTCGCACGCGGTGAGGACACATATGTTATAAACGGCTTTGAAGATATAGGCTCGATAACGGCGCGCTTTGCCGATAATGCGTCGGATAAGCTCGACGTAACATATGTCAGCAGCGGCACATACAACGTGACGCGTATCGGTGCATACGAATTTGCGATAAAAAATCTGATGCGCAGCGATTTTTCGCCGGCATATGACGGCATTACAAGATACAATTATACATTTAATGTAACGGATATGGGCAAAAATTCGGCATCGGGTTTTGTTTCATTTATACTTGATCTGAACGCTCCTACAATCTACTATGCCGATTTGTCGGGGATTGAGAATAAGACAAACGCCGACAGCGTTGAGGTTGAGATGTACTATGACCATGACGAATATGAAACGCCGGAGGATATTGTTATAACGGCGGACGGCGCAGAGATTGCAGATAAGAGCGAGATTGGCGTTATAAAGCTCCGTGTAACGGAAAACGGAACGGTTACGGTGAGAATCGTTGACGCAAAAGGCAAAACCGGTGAAAAGAGCTTTGAAGTAAACTGCTTTGACCGTGAGGCGCCTGTTATAACGCTTGACTCGATACAGCAGACACCGGAAACGGGCGCGTCGAAATACGGCTCACTCACGCTTTCGGCAAGCGATAACCATTCGCTGACGGTTATGGGCGTTGCAATCACGAAGGGCGAACCGGGCGAAGATGACTTCTTTGAGGAGGCGGCGTCAAACCGCATAACGGGCTACAGCGGCAGCGGCGAAGAGAAGATGCCGATATATGCGGAGAACGGATATTTCGGCGACGAATCGGGCAACGCATATGCAAGCATTGTTCCCGTAAGCGGAGCGCCGGTATCGGGCAATGTGTCATCGGGCTATAAGGTATCATACGGCGCGCTGCCCGACGGAAGATACGGCATATATGCAAAGGTTTCAGATAACGCAGGCAACGTGACAATTGAAAAGGTTGCGGAGATTGAGGCAACAAATGCCGCCGCAAAGGCCGAAACGGAATATACGCCCGGCAGCGATATGCCGACGGGAGGCGATGTAACCGTAAGGGTTCGCACTGATATGCGCACACAGCTTCTGCACAGCATGGACTCCGAGGGTAATCTTGAGGCGATGAAGGAAAATGCGGCAAAGAGCCGTTCGGAAGGGTATACATACAGTTACGGCGGAGAAACAAAGACGCTGACGTTTGATGAGGCACATGCAAAATATCTGGAAATCGCAAGAAAGTACTGTGAAGATGAGCAGAGCCTCAGCGATGAGGAAAAATATCTCGTAAAGTATAAGCCGGATTGGGACCAGTATGAAAGATATGCAGGATTTTTAAACAGCGGACGCTATATAGAGCCGACAAACGACCTTTTGGACTATCTGCTTAACCGCTGCATGTACGGAGAAGGGTCGGCGGCGTTTGGACATGAGTCCTGTCTGGACGTTGATACATCATTAAATCTCGGGCTCAGAATGGACGGTATATACGACAGCGATTATGAAAACATAATTCATCCCTTGATGACTGCGGGCATAGTCGGTGAGGCGATGATAGAGGAACCGGGAACACCGGAGGGAAAAATTCCTTCACTGTCACCGGGCAGCATGCACACGATTGCGCTGAATTTGTACCCTGAGAAATTTGATGATTATGTTGTAAACAGCGAAGATTTCGACAAAGAAAATCTTGAGCTTGGACGGCAGAGCATAAGTGAGGACGAACTTGAGATAGAAAATCCGTTCAGAGGCAGACAGAGCGTTTCTTCTGCGGAGCTGTATGAGATATTCGGCACAGACTTCGATTTGTCGCTTGTAAAACCGACGGCGGACGGAATGTACGAAAATCCGTTTAACGCGGATGATTACACGATTGTTGTAAGCGAGCTTGACAGCACACTGCGCAGTTATATGTCATCTTATCTGTCGGATTATACGCAGTATTACAAAAATCCGTTTAACGCAACATATGACGAGATGAATTATGCGGAAATAAAGAAGGTTCTGCGCGCGGTTCCGAAATTCCAGAAAATGCGTGAGAACATCGTTGAGGCTGCGGCGAATAAGTACGTGATAAGCTATATGGCAATGAGCGGCGGCGTGTTTGCAACGGAACATATGCTGACCTTCGGGGATAACATAAACAGAAAGTATGCGCTTATGGACGAGGTCGGCAGAATGACCGAGCTTCCGATATTTATAGACTGGATTGACCATTCTGTACCGTATGTGCCGAGAGAAAACATCGTGCTCAGCATAAACGGAGCGCCGTTTGAGGCAAAATATACAAACGCATCTTCGGGCAGCGTCCGGGTAACGCTTCCGTCAGCCGGCATATTTAACGAATACCGCCTCATGAACATACCCGACGGCGCTGTCGGAGTACAGGACGGGCAGACCGTTGCCGGTGAAAAGATGTACACGGGCTTTACGCTTGAGGTTACGGATAACATGAACGTTGAGTTTGATGTGCTTAATCCGACAAAATCGGAAACGGAGCTTTCGCATCAGATATACACGGTAAACTGCTTTGACAGAAACGCACCGTCGTGCGATGTTGTGTATTCGCCGCAGAAACCGACTGACGGTTCGAGCGTGAATACAGATGTTGTTGTGAGCCTGAACGGCATAGAAGACGACCGTTCGGCGGCGGAAAACATTATTGCGCCCGTGCAGACATACACATTTGCCCAAAACGGCACATATGAGTTTAAACTGACGGACGAAGCCGGAAATGAAACAATAGTTCCGATAAATGTAGACTATATAGATAAAACGCCCACAGAGCTTACGGCAGAGTTTACGAGCGGAACAGAAACGCTTGACGTTTCAAAAGATTTTACTGTGAGCGAAAATAAGGGCGACTACAGAAATACGAGCTATACATATGAATACAAAGGCGGATATCTGAAAGATGATGTCAGCGCGTCGGTTTATTTCAGAGGCGAGCAGGTTAAGCTCATGAATATAAGCGATGACGGCGTGCACACATATGGGCACACGGCAAAATCGGGCAGCAAGGGAACAATAATAATAAAGGGCATAAAGTTTGATAAAGAGCCGCCGGAGGCAAATGTTTCATACACACATATCGCGGCGGCACAGGGCAGCAAGGACTCCGTGAGAGCGGATATAACGCTGACGGATAACATAAGCCAAAGCATTTCGCTCATATCTGTTTCGGGACGCGATAACGACGGCAAAGAATACTCTGATGCAGATGTCAGTGTTAACGCTGACGGCAGCAGAAGCATAACGTTTAAAAATAACGGTTTTGCAAATGTGCTGTTCGGCGATGAGGCAGGAAATACGACAGAGGTGGCACTGAATGTATCAAACCTTGACAGAAGTGTGCCGAGAGCGTTTGTAAGCTACAGTGCGGTAACACCGACAAATTCGGACGTTACGGCGCATATCAGCCTCAGCAAGCTGGCTGACTATCAGATATACGGCGAGAACAACACGCTCATAAAGGATTATACCGGTTCATATTCGGGCTACATAACATATGTGTTTGAACAGAACGGTACAAGATACTTCAAGTTCCGCGACATAAGCGGAAATGAAACGGAGGGACTTCTGGCGTCGGTAAGCAATATCGATAAAGAAAAGCCGGAGCTTGAGGCATCGGTAAGATATAATGAGGCGCCGGACGGCAGCGGACAGTTTGAACGTTTCCCCGGTGCGGCAACAATAGTGCTCAGTGTAAAATCTGCAAACGACATACTAACCGGCGGCGAAAATGATACGATATTTATTCAGAATGCCGCACAGTCACCATATCATACGGTGCTGAGCAACGGAAGATATGCGTTTAAGTATATGGACGAAGCAGGTAACTTTGATGTGCTGTATGTAAACGTTGACGGCATAGATACGACGCTTCCGGAGGCAACAGCCTCGGGCAATCCGACCGAATGGACAAATAAGGCTCCGACGATTACAGTGAGCGCTCTGCCGAAGGCGTCGGGCATAAAGGCTTATATATACCAAAACGGTGTAAATAAGGAAAGCACAAGCTTTACCCCGACACAGAACGGAACATATTCGTTTATGGTTACCGACGAAATCGGAAACAGCAGCACATATAAGGTAGTTGTTGACCATGTGGATTTAAATGCTCCGACTATGACGATAAATACACAAAACGTTTATAAAGGCAACCGCGACATATTTATAAATGCGGGAGAGTTTGATAAAGATGCATTTGAAGATGTAGCCGCAAGCGACGGCGAATCGGGAGTGGTATCATCTGTGCCGACAATCGAGTACGGTGCGTTTGACCAAGATAAACCGGGCAAATACCCGATATACTTCAGGGCACGCGATAATGCGGGCAACGAAACAACGCTGACGCGCAATATTCTGGTAATAGGTCCCGATGATGTGTTTGCGGCAATAAACGACCAGCTTGTTATGCCGAACAGCCAGGTAAACTACCTGCTCGGCGACGAGCTTACGCTTTCATTCGTAAATGCGGACAAATCGGGCAACAAGGTTTCATACGCGTTTGCAAAAGGATTTTATAACGGCGCTCAGATGAAGGGCAAAGACTTTAAAGTGCTTACAGGGCCTGACGCAAAAATAAAGCTTGAGCCCGAAGAAACGGGAATGTATACATTGTTTGTACAAACCGAAAACAGGAACGTAATGGTTATGTATGTGTTTATCGCAGGTTAAGGGGGGAATAACGTGAAAAGAAAAGTATCGCTGAGAGCGCTGTCGCTTATTCTGACGCTCACACTGTTTGCCGGCATAATTCCGTCAAACATAGTGTTTGCATCGGACACGCTGAGCGTGGGAAACGGCTACATTGAAGTGGTAATGCCGGCGGACGGTTCATCATACGGCATAAATACGCTCAAGGGCAACCCGTCAAAGCGCTTTGATGACAACCAGCCGCTGCTTTATGACGGCGACGACAAATTTGCGACCTCATATACAACTGTGAGAATTGTGAAAGATTTTCACGGCGCAAATGAGGAAGTAAACGATTATGTTTACGGCAGCTCAAAGGGAACGATGATACAGCCGCCGCAGGAGCAACAGATTGACGGCGAAAACCGTGCGATTGTCAGCGTGTGGAGTGTTGACGGCGTTGAGGTTACACAGACGCTCACAATAAATTCAAACACGGCGAGTGCGCACGGCGGCTATGCAAACATCAGTTATTCTTACAAAAACACAAATGCGGAGAGCGTATGGGTTGGTATAAGAATACTGCTTGATACAAAAATAGCCGGAAATGACGGCGGACAGTTCTACAAAAACGGCGGAAGCACGCCGATAACAAAAGAGGTTGAGTTTGAGGGCGACAGCATACCCGAATGGTATTCGATATCCGACAGCGTCACATACTCTACAACGACCGCATACGGACTTTTAAAGAACAGCTCGATGCGCCGTTATCCCGACGCGGTTCAGATGGCGCACTGGTTCAATCTTGCAAACACGCTGTGGGATTATGAAGTAAACGGAAGCGTAAACTTCGATGATTACTATAACGAGTATCAGTATCCCGACAGCGCTGTGGCGGTCATGTTTAACACAGAGCAGGTTTCACCAAATCAGACGCTTTCCGTTGATACGATGTACGGCGTAGGAGAGCTTAACGGTATGGAATCAACATCGGATTTTTGTGTGATGACGGTTACGCAGGATAAACTCATAACGGCGAACAGCGATAATTCGGGCTATGAGAATAACGGCGAAATTACACTCTATGTAACGATAGATAATTCGGACGCCGACTCAAAGCAGATTGTTGACGGAAAATTAAAGCTCGTTTTTGAAGATAAGCTTGTTGACAACGAGCTGAATATGACGCAGGAGCCTGCGCTGTGGGTGGCAACGGAAAAAGAAGAAGATGAAACGATAAGTGTCGGCACAATAAACCGCGGTGAGATAAAGCGCAATATTCCCGTAAAGCTGAAGGCAAGACCTGTGTATGAAAAGAACAAAACAAACACAGACCCCGATGCGCCGGAGATAGTATATGCGCCGACAGAAGGCTACAGCCTGCGCAAAAGCATAGACACGCGCAAGGTCACAATGCAGCTTACGGGCGACGGAACACCAATTCCTTCGGTTGCAAGCAAGATTGTAACACTGCCGTCACTCGGCGCCGGTGTGGATATAGGGTTTACGGGAATTGACCCGAAAATCATATATTATGAAGGTTACTCATATTTCTCAGTTCAGGGCATAGGCGACAACTTCGGCGCACTTGCCGATAAAGCGAACTGGTCGGCATACCTGAGAAACGTTGTAACAGGCGACATAATAAATATGGACAGTTTCAACTGTTCTGCCGATGTCATAAACAAACAGCTCGGACTGTTGGTTGACATGGGCGGTGTGCTCGGTGAGTTTGAGCTTACGGTTGAGTTTAAAAATAACCTTGCCCATCTCGGGAAAAGGGTGTTTTCGGACGCTGAGGATCACATAAAGACATCGACGGACGAAAAGTATAAAAACCGCGGATACTCGATTGCTGTCATAGCAAGAACGGGCGCTGCAAACGATTATGCAATGCGCCTGTTCTCGGCAGAGGCGGGAGCTGCGCCGATTGAGGAGCAGTTTGAGGAGTATAAAGAAAAAATTGAGGAAAGCAACGGCGAAATCCTCATAGAGGGACGCGGCGTGTTTAAGGTATTGTATCGCGAGGGCATAACCGCCGATAATGCAACCTCAACAAAAGGTATGGTTATAAGTACAAATATCAGCGAAACAAATACGGACCTGATTGGTTTTGAAACGATACCGGGTTCGGACAACATAAAGCTGAACCGTATAATGTACTATAACGCAATGACGCCGCTGAGGTTTACCGCGTCGGGCTTTGATGAAAACGGAAAGCCGAACGAGATGAGGGTTGACGGCGACGGCGATTTGAGCATTATAAACGCCTCTACTATATGGAAACACAAGTTTATGATACGCATGCTTCTTGATGACATATACGCCTACTCCGACGATGATGAGGGCGGCTTGTCAAACACAGTATCTCCCCAGTTACAGCTTTTGGGCGGAGGCTGGCTGTTACAGAATATGGGCGGATTTATATTCACGCTCAACTATGGCGAGCTTGGCTGTCAGGACGGCAGATACACAATAAACTTCAGCGGTTCGGTTTCATTCCCTCTCGGAATGAATAAAGACGACGATGAGGCTGCAGCTGCATCAAATAACGGCGATACAGGCGCCGGAGAAACTCCGCGGCAGACACAGTGGCAGGCGGCGCATCCGTCGGCAGCAGGAAACCGAAGCGAGCAGTCTTCACAGCAGACGGCGATTGCGCCGACGCAGCAGGAAAACCAACAGGCGTCGGGCAGCGCGGGCGGAAATCAGACCGGCAGCCGTAACAGCAAATTGTTCAAAGAAGGCAACTCTGCAACAAATACTCTCGGAAAATTCGGCGACGGCGGTTCGCTGGGAATATCGGTTGATTCGATTTTGTTCGGAGAGCATGAGGACAGAGATGACGAAAATAAGATTACAACGGGATTTGTCGGCATAGCGGCATCGGTTGAGCTTGAACTGCCGTCATCGGTATTTCCGGCAGGCGGTTCGCAGAACAATGACTCGAGGCTGACGAGCGGCGCTGCAAGCTCAAACCCGACCGCGAATGACAGCAGAATGCTCAGTGCAAGCAACTACAGAGCAACTACTGCGGCAGGACAAAATCAGAATGCGCGCAATGCGCTCAGTAAGAACAAAGGAAAGCTCAACGGTTTTGAGATGGGCCTTTCGGTAAATACATATGAGTTCAATGCAGGAGTTGACCTCGGCATAGGAATTGGACCGATAAGCTCCGCCTTCAGAATGAGCCTCGGCGAAACGGGCAACGGCAAAATATGCCTCGACACCATATATTTTGAAATAAAGGGCTTTGAGGTGCCGATTGTGCCCGGGGTATCAAGCCTGAAGGGACTCGGCGGCGGTATATCGGATCTTGCAAAATCGATAAACTATAAGGGTGACGCAAGACCTCCCGTTACAGTAAACCTTATGGCGGTATTTGACCTTGTGAAAGTAATGGTTATGCAGGCGGACTTGTCCGTGTCGGGCAACGGGCTGACCTTCAGCATAACGGGGGCGCCGAAGGGCTTTGACCAGATAAAATTTATTGCGAAGGGTGAGTTTGACTGGACTACAGGCTTCAGCATGAGGCTATCGGGAACGGTTGATTTGTTCTCGGGAGTGGTTTTGGGAAATGTGTGTCTTGCACTGACGACAGAACCGCAGTTTTTCATGATGGGAAAAATAAACGGCAGTCTGAATATCCCGGGACTCGGACAGCTTGCCGGAGTGACGCTTGTTATAACGAACAAATTTATTGCCGGCGGAGTCAAGATACTTATATTCAGCGGCGGATTTGTGTACTATTATGACAGCAATAAATTCAGGCTTCTGAAAGGCAGCGAGATAGATGAGCTTGAGGACATAGACCTCGACTCGCAGGAGATGTCGTCGGAAACGCAAAATCAGCATACAACGCACAGCTTCCTTGAGGTGCGCGAGGTTTATGACGCAGACGGAAAGGTACAGTTTATGGGCATAGGCTCGGGGGCGAAGCTTGTGACAACCACGGTTGACAGCCGCGTAAATTCGTCTTATGCCGCATCGGGACTTGCAGCCGGCACACAGGAATTCGGCGCTGATGTGACAAACGAAATGATGAGCGGAAACGATGTTGTTCTGCGTGTATACTATGAAGGCGACACAGCTCCCGAATTTAACGTTACAAAGCCTGACGGCACAGGTTACGGCGTTGTTGCGTATGATTACAGCAAGACGCAGGACGAAAACAATGCAGCCGGTGCAAACATGCTGCTCAGCGAAAAAGAAGATGAGCAGACAGGCGCGGTTAAGAAATATGCATATATAAACCTTGCAAATTCCGATTTGAGCGCAGGCGAATGGAAGGTTCGTTCAACAAACGGTGTTGAGATAAGCGATTATACGGTTCTCACAATACCGACGGTTACACCGAAGCTTTCGGTTAATTCCGTAAGTATATCGGGCACACAGCTCAGCGCGGACTGGACGGCAGACGATAACGCAAAAGTAAGCATACTGCTTGTTCCGTGCGATAATAACGGCAAGCCTGTTATACAGTCGTTCACGGACGAGGAAGGAAACCTTATCGAAAACGAGCACCCTGGATATATTGTGGCAAGCGAAAAAGGCTCGGGCAGCAAGGCGATAGAGCTGAACATTCCGTCGGGACAGTATATCGTGAGAGTTGATTCGATACTGAATGAAAGCATGTATACGAGCACATATACAAACACTCCCATGAGATATGACAACCCGAACACACTTGCACAGCCGCAGAATTTGTCGGCATGGGCAGGCGGCGACGGACGCCTTGACGTGAGCGCAGCGCTTCCGCCGAATGCAACGGGTGTGCAGTTTGATGTATACAAAAGACTTGCCGGAGGCGGCGAGGAAAAACTTACATCGATAGGCGGCTATGCGGGTGACTATGACGGAAAAGGAAATATAAGAACATATTTCAAGGGCGAGAACACGACGCTTGACGATAACGGCGCGGCAAAGAGTACATCTGCGATAGTGCCTGGTGAAACGTATTTTGTAAAAGCATATGCCGTAAACGTAAACGAAGGCAGCGGATATTTCACAAGCGAGCCTGTTTACAGTGCGGATATCTCGATACCCGTTCCGATACCGCCCGAAGCGGAGGTAAATGTTGTATCGTATGACGCAAAAAATAAGGTTGACGATAAAAACAGAGCATATTTGCAGGCAAACAGCTCAAATGTGCTGATTGAGTATGATATCAAAAACTTCGGAAACGAGCCTAACGACGAGGTCAGCGTAAGATTTGATATCGACGAAAAGCAGTACGGCGACGTTATAACGAACAACGCCGCAAGCGGCTCAAAGGGATATGCGGCATTTAACCTTACCGACGGCGACCATACGGTTGAGGTTGTGTTTATAAACAAAGCCGGTGACGTTGCTGTTGAAACGAGAAAGTTCTCCGTTGATACGACGCCTGCCGACATAAAGATCGAGTATCCGCAGAACGGAAGCCTCTTTGACCCGTCTGCCGGCATACCGATAAAGCTGACAACAGATGACAGCGTAACGCTGGACATATACCTTGATGATACAAAGCTGGTTTCCGGCGAGCCGATTTCATATACCAAAGGAACCGACGGCGCAGGCAAAAACACATACAGCGTCGTATATGAAAAAACTCTGCCGGTTGATGCGCCGAAGTATTCTCATGAGGTGAAAATTGTTGCAGCGGATAAAAACGGAAACGCAACGGAGCATATTGCGACCGTTGTAAACAAAACGGTTTCACAGATAAGCGGAATAAAGATAAAAGCAAACAAAGCGGTCGGCTCCGACATGACAGAGCTTACAGCAGTCGGACTCGGCACTGACGGCAGCGAGCTGAATATTGATATTGCGCAGAATAAATTTAAGTGGACACTGCTCTCAGACCCGTCACAGGCATCGATGTTTGTTGACAGAGGAAACAACGGAGCGGTTGTAATGCAGAACAGCGCAGCGTCGTTTGCCGTGAAGGCACAGTGGTCGCTCGGCGGCGGTGCATATCTTACAGACGTTTATGACTCGGGAATTATCGGCACGCAAAATCAGCCGTCCGAAAGCAGCCATGGCGGAGGCGGCACAAGCGTAACTCCCGTTTTGCCGCCGGAGGTTGCAGAGTTGGTGAAGAAGGTTAAAGAGTCAATGGGCAGCGGCGCCGATGTTAACCCGTACAAGATGTATGCAGGTGTTGATTCTGTATCAAAGCAGGACGCAAATACTGTATTTGCAGCGGGAAAAGATATTGCAAAGGAAAATTATATCGTAATCGGAACAGACAAAAACACGGCATATTATGAAAACGGTCTGCCCGAAGGCAGCAAGTTCCGTTCAGATATTATGCAGACTGCGTCGCTGACACCTATGGACAAATTGCTGATTGATCTTGAGGTTACAGGCGAAGGCAACAACTCCGATATCGGCATATACAAATATGCGGACAGTGTCGGCAAATGGATTTATATCGGCGGCAGCTATGACGAGGCAAGAAAAATGATGTCGATAACGGTAAGCGGTGACGGCAGATATGCGGTAATTGAAAATCCGAAAATGTCTGAACTGAAATTTGCCGATATAGACGGAAACTGGGCTAACCTCTACATAAGAAGCCTCGGTTATGCGGGTCTTGCGGACGGTTATCTCGAGGACGGCATAAGATACTTTAAGCCCGAAAACGAAATCACACGCGGCGAATTTGTGAAGATGCTTGTTTCGGCAAAAGGAATAAAGCTTGACGGAGCAGACGTAAGCATGTTTGCCGACGGCGGAGAAATTGCCGAGTGGGCAGCGCCGTATGCTGCTGCGGCATATAAGGACGGCTGGCTCAAGGGTGATGAAACGGAGCGCGGAATTGAGGCAAAGCTTTCGGATAAGATAACGCGTCAGGACGCAATGACGCTTGTGTACAGAGTGTTCTTTGACGGCGAAAAGGCGAGCGGCAGACTCGGATTTGCCGACAGCTCAAAGGTTTCGGCATATGCAGCGGACGCAGTAAGCTATCTGACCGAAAACGGAATTGTGTCGGGATATGAGGACGGCACGCTCAGACCTTTGGACAGCCTGCTCAGAGAGCAGATTGCAAAGATACTGTGGATAAGCATACTGAAATAGAACCGCGTTAAGGTTACTGTTTTGGGGAAAATAAGAGAATACCCCCCTCTTTATAAACAGCGGCATGTGCCGCAGGGGCAACAATGCTTGTTGACCCGAATTGCAAACTGTCATTCTTTTATGCGCATCATATGCTTAATCCGCAGGAGGAGTATTATCAGCCGAGATTAAGAAATGTTGTGTATTCGTGTGTAAATTCCTAATTTCGAGCTGAATATATTTAAAATAAATACTTGTGCTTGTGCCGTCGGCAGCGACAGTATAACAGATATAATCGAAGTTGGGAGAACGTATGCTGAAATCCGAAGCGTTCTTTCCGCATACAAAGATGGAGCAGTGTTGCTTCATGCAACCCCGCATTAAAAAATAAGGAAAATCGGTATTGACTTTGAGTCTTTAACAATATATAATCACATTTGCAGTAAAAACGGAGGTAAAATTATGATAGAATCGGAACATGCAAAAAAGAACAATGTTTCATCAAAAGGACAGCTTGAGGAAACAAAATTCGTAAAAATAGTGAGAAAAGAAAACAGCCGTCTTAAGGTGCTGTTTGTGGGAAATTCAATCACACGCCATGCGCCCGCACCGCAGATAGGCTGGTACGGCGACTGGGGAATGGCGGCGTCGTGTGAAGAAAACGATTTCGTTCATCAGACAATGAAAGGCATTGAGGAAAAATACGGTCCGGCGGACTATTGCGTGGCACAGGCTGCGGAATGGGAAAGACGGTATTTTGAAGGTAATAAATCGCTTGAGGAATTTTATATACCCGCACGTGATTTTGGCGCCGATGTAGTGATTATACGCATAGGCGAAAATATCAACCGTGACAAAAATAAAGAAATAAACTGCAAGCCGTATTATGACCAAATGATTAAATTCTTTGTGTCAAATCCAAAAGCAAAGGTAATAGTTACGGATAATTTCTGGCAGATAGAAGTACTGGATAAGATTTTCAAAGAGGTAATAGACGAAAACGGATATACATATTGTAAAATAAGCGACCTTGAACGTGACGAAAAAACTATGGCTATAGGTCAGTTCGAGCATGAGGGTGTTTCAATGCACCCGAGCGATTACGGAATGAAGAAAATAGCGGAAAGGATATTGGAAAAAGTATATGAAAAAGTACAGCTTGGGTAATGTGGGCGTTATAGTTTACGATAACGGTAAATTTGATATTGACAACGGAAAAACGGCGAATAAAACAACAGGGGAGGATCGCCCGAATTTTGAGGTGAATGTTGACGGCAAAGTGAATGCTAAAAATACAAATAAAAAACGGTAAGCGTTAGTGAAGAGTGAATAGTGAAGAGGTAATAAGTAAAAATCGACAAGCTTCCTTTGAAACTTGTCGATTTTTTTGGTTGCGGGAGGCGGATTTGAACCACCGACCTTCGGGTTATGAGCCCGACGAGCTACCGGACTGCTCCATCCCGCGTCATTCTCAACTACTAATATAGTATAGCATATAAAAAGGCATTTGTAAAGAGAAAAATAAAATATTTTTACAAAACCTTTTCGCGGTGCTTGTATCTGTGCCTGTTTTGTGTTACAATAGACATAATCAAAATGTGTAATGGAGGGATGACAGGGTGCCGATAAAAATTCCTAACGGGCTTCCGGCGGTAAAACGTCTTGAGAGCGAAAATATATTCGTAATGACCGAAACGGTTGCGGCAAAGCAGGATATACGTCCGCTGAAGCTGATATTTGTAAACCTTATGCCGATAAAAATCGTTACGGAAACACAAATTCTCAGATATCTGAGCAACACGCCGCTGCAGATTGAGGTGGAATTTGTGCATATGCGTTCGCATAAGTCCAAGAACACGTCGCAGGAGCACCTTATGACCTTTTACGAAACTTTCGATAATGTGCGTCACAGAAAGTTTGACGGAATGATTATCACAGGAGCGCCGGTCGAAAACCTGCATTTTGAGGAGGTTGACTACTGGGAGGAGCTTTGTGAAATCATGGAATGGTCAAAAACGCATGTCACATCGACTTTTCATATATGCTGGGGAGCACAGGCAGGGCTGTATTACCACTATGGCATAAAGAAGCAAGAGCTGGAAAAGAAGATGTTCGGCGTGTTTGAGCATGGGGTGAACCGTACAACATCAAAGCTTATGCGCGGTTTTGACAGTTCATTCTATGTGCCCCATTCGCGCCATACTACGGTGCTTAGGGAGGACATAGAGGCTGTGCCTGAGCTTGAAATACTGTCAGAGTCGGATGAGGCGGGTGTGTATATAGTATTTACAAAGGCAGGCAAACAGATTTTTGTGACGGGACATTCCGAATATGACGCATACACACTGCATGATGAGTATATGCGCGATATTGAAAAGGGACTCAGCATAGATGTTCCGAAGAACTACTATCCGAACGATGACCCGACAAAGCCCCCGATGATGAGGTGGCGTTCCCATGCCAGTCTGCTGTATTCAAACTGGCTGAATTACTTTGTATATCAGATAACGCCGTATAATATCGATGAGATAAAATAATGCATGCCTTTCCATATTATAATATGCATGTGCAGCCGCATATATACAGAATATGTATAAAAAAACAGATGCCTTTCTGACATCTGTTTTTTTATATAGTTATAATTAATAAATAAAATTCTATTTTGTAAGATACTGACCGATTGTTGTTGTGGACGGAACCGACAAACCGATTTCGTTACGCAAAATCCAGATAGCGTCCGTACCGTCTACAAAACTGTTATGGTCAACGTCGCCGGCGTCAATATCGCAGCCTGTGGGGATGGACAAACCGATTTCATTACGCAAAATCCAAATGGCGTCCGTGCCGTCTACAGCGCCGCTTTTATCAACATCGCCGGAGAGATATGTTTCGCCCGATGTATCTGCAATTTTGAAATATTTTGCAGCAACGGTATCAACCTCGGTACCGCCTACATAAACCGCATATGTACCTGCCGCCGTATTTGTGGGCAGACGGAACGTAAAGCTTGCGGCGCCGCTCGTATCCGATGTATCCTCATCTATGTATTTCAGAACATCTTTGTTGATAGCCGAGGAAAGCGTTGCCGAGCTGTCAACACATATAATCGTAACTTCTGCCTCGGGAAGCGAAATGTTGGTATTTACGGTAATCAGAGCCGACTTTGATATTTCGGGTGCCGATGACGCAGTATCGGAAAGCACAACAGAAGAGTCGGTCGAAGCCAAAGTAACAGTTACCGTATTTGCGGCAAATGCCGATACGGACACAAGCATTGCAAATGCAGCGGAAACTGCCGCCGCGGCAAGTTTAAAATAGGCCTTTTTTGTCACAGAATAAAATTTTTTCACTTATAAAACAACCTTTCCGCTCACGAATTTTAAGGCTGCCGCACGGTGTGAGCAAATATGCGCCGAAGCTTAAAAGCGGCACAAGCCATATACATTACAATCCTATATTATAATACAATTTTAAGTCATTTCAGCCAAATTGTCAAGTATAAGTTTAGTTGTTTTTATAGATTTTTACACGCAGACATGCAGCGGTGCTGACAGTGTGAATTATAAAAGGAAAAAATTTTTACAAAAAACGTATTTTTACACAAAAGTATGGAAGGTTTTTTGTGAAAAATCAGAGAAATTTTTTGCAAAAACGTATTGACACTTGAAAAGATATGTGATAATATTATAAATTGCATTATAAGCTAAAATGAGCATAAAGTGCCCGCATGAAAGCGGACAGAAAAATTTAATCTTCATAAAGTGCTCATATATATTGTAGCACAGCGGAATATAAAAAGCAATATCGGGAAATAATAAAATTAATTTGTATATTTTTCCCGGGGGTTATATCTGCTGATTATTATTATGTAATTGTGAAAGTTTTTATACATTGTACGGCATGGAGGAATTTACCGAAAGCAGACGGCGTTCTCCGTGTGCCGCAAAAAGCCGATAAAGATGAGCTCAGGCCTCTTTCACTCCTGACAGACTATCCTAAGGTGACATCTGCGGCAAACATCTGCACAAATTTTTAACGAGGTGATATGCTGATGCCACATGAGATAACGCTTGGCAAAAACAAACGCATGAGTTACTCCAAAATCAAGGAGCCTCTCGAAATGCCCAACCTCATAGAAATTCAGAAAAAGTCATATGACTGGTTTCTTGAGTCGGGTCTGAAGGAGGTTTTTGAGGACGTATCTCCGATTTGTGACTACACGGAAAATCTTGTTTTGGAATTTATCGACTACAAGATTGATGACAAGCCGAAATATCCCGTTGAGGAGTGCAAGGAGCGTGACGCAAACTTTTCGGCGCCTCTCCGCGTAAAGGTAAGACTTATTAATAAGGAAACGGGAGAAGTAAAAGAACAGGACATATTTATGGGCGAATTTCCGCTCATGACAGCACAGGGCACGTTTATAATAAACGGTGCGGAGCGTGTTGTAGTAAGCCAGCTTGTTCGTTCGCCGGGAATGTACTACGGAATGGAGCACGATAAATCGGGAAAAGAGCTGTACAATGCAACAATAATTCCCTACCGCGGCGCATGGCTTGAGTATGAAATCGATGTAAACGACGTGTTCAGCGTTCGTATAGACAGAACAAGAAAGCTGCCCGTAACAATGCTTCTGCGTGCAATGGGACTCGAAACAAACGCGCAGATATATGAAATGTTCGGCGATGATGAAAGAATTGCCGCAACTCTTGAAAAGGATAACACAGACCGCAAGGAGGCGCTGCTTGAGATTTACAAAAAGCTGCGTCCGGGCGAACTGGCGAGCGTTGAAAGTGCAACGCCGCTTATCATGAATATGTTCTTTGACCCGAAGAGATATGATCTCGCAAAGGTCGGACGATTCAAATACAATCAGAAAATGGCAATCGGCACCAGAATTAAAAATCAGACGGCAGCCGAGGACATCATAGACCCTCAGACGGGCGAAATCCTTGTTTCGGCAGGAGAGGTTATCGGCGCAGGAAAAGCCGAAGAGATTGAAAATGCCGGAATAAATTCGGTAACCGTAAGAGTTGAGGACAAAGACGTAAAAATATTCTCAAACGGCATGGTCAGACTTGAGAATTATGTTCCGATAGAAAAGAGCAGATTGAAAGAGCTCGGCTTCCATACAACGGTAAGACACAGCGTGCTGAAAGAAATACTTGACGCACTTGAGGCTGATGGCAAAGACGGAGATATCGAAGAGCTTGAAAGCGCGCTTGTCGCAAGAAAAGACGAGCTTATGCCGAAGCATATAGTTGTTGAGGATATGTTTGCATCAATCAACTACTTCAATAACCTCTGCTGCGGTATCGGTTCGCTTGATGATATCGACCATTTGGGCAACCGCCGTCTGCGCTGTGTGGGCGAGCTTTTGCAGAACCAGTTCAGAATAGGCCTTTCGCGTATGGAGAGAGTTGTGCGCGAGAGAATGAATATACAGGACCTCGACGTTGTAACGCCGCAGACGCTTATAAACATACGTCCCGTTGCATCAACAATCAAAGAGTTCTTCGGTTCATCGCAGCTCTCACAGTTCATGGACCAGACAAACCCGCTTGCCGAGCTTACGCATAAGAGAAGGCTTTCTGCACTCGGACCGGGCGGTCTGTCGAGAGAGCGTGCCGGATTTGAGGTGCGCGACGTACACTATACGCATTACGGCCGTATGTGTCCGATTGAGTCGCCTGAAGGACCTAACATCGGTCTTATCAGCTCGCTTTCATCGTTTGCGCGTATAAATGAGTACGGCTTTATTGAGTCGCCTTACAGAAAGGTTGATAAAGAAACGGGAACTGTGCTCGATGAGGTTGTTTACATGACGGCCGATGTCGAGGACGGATTTACAATCGCACAGGCGAATGAGCCGCTTGATGAAAACAATAAGTTTGTTGATAAAAAGATTACGGCGCGTCATCTGCGTGACTTCGTAGAGGTTCCGCCGAGCGAAATCGACTACATGGACGTATCGCCCAGACAGCTCGTGTCGATTGCAACATCAATGATACCGTTCCTTGAAAACGATGACGCAAACCGTGCGCTGATGGGCTCAAACATGCAGCGTCAGGCTGTACCGCTCATAAAGACCGAGTCGCCTATTGTCGGAACGGGCATGGAGTATAAGGCGGCAAAGGATTCGGGCGTTGTTGTGCTTGCAAAACGTGACGGCGTTGTTACAAAGGTAAGCGCAAAGGAAATAGAGATAAAAGGTGACGACGGAGTTACGGACACATACAGACTGCTGAAGTTTTTGCGTTCAAACCAGGGAACATGTATAAACCAGCGTCCGATAGTGTCTGAAGGCGAAGCTGTAAAGAAAGACGATATCATTGCCGACGGTCCTTCAACAAGCAACGGTGAAATTTCTCTCGGAAAGAACGTTCTCATAGGCTTTATGACCTGGGAAGGTTATAACTACGAGGATGCCGTACTGCTTAACGAAAGACTGGTGCGCGATGACGTATATACATCAATTCATATAGAGGAATATGAGGCTGACGCACGTGATACAAAGCTCGGGCCGGAGGAAATCACGCGCGACATTCCGAATGTTGGCGAGGACGCGCTGCGCGACCTTGATGAGCGCGGAATTATCCGTATAGGCGCAGAGGTTCATTCGGGCGATATACTTGTCGGAAAGGTTACGCCAAAGGGAGAAACGGAGCTTACGGCTGAGGAAAGACTGCTGCGTGCGATTTTCGGCGAGAAGGCGCGCGAGGTCCGCGACACATCGCTGCGCGTTCCGCATGGTGAAGCCGGCGTAATAGTTGACGTAAAGGTGTTTACGCGTGAAAACGGCGATGAACTTGCGGCAGGAGTAAATCAGATTGTAAGATGCTATATTGCACAAAGACGTAAGATTTCTGTCGGCGATAAGATGGCGGGACGTCACGGTAACAAGGGTGTTATTTCAAGAATACTTCCCGAAGAGGATATGCCGTTCCTTCCGGACGGCACACCGCTCGACATCGTGTTGAACCCGCTGGGCGTGCCGTCGCGTATGAATATAGGACAGGTGCTTGAGGTGCATCTGGGCTATGCGGCAAAGAAACTCGGCTATAAGATTGCAACGCCGGTATTTGACGGCGCAAACGAGCAGGATATTGCGGACGCACTTGTTGCGGCAGGATATGATGCGGACGGAAAAACCGTGCTCTATGACGGACGTACGGGCGAGCCGTTTGATAACCGCGTAACGGTCGGCTATATGTACTACCTGAAGCTGCATCACCTTGTTGATGATAAAATCCATGCGCGTTCAACAGGCCCCTACTCACTCGTTACGCAGCAGCCTTTGGGCGGTAAAGCTCAGTTCGGCGGACAGCGTTTCGGTGAAATGGAGGTTTGGGCGCTTGAGGCATACGGCGCAGCTTACACATTGCAGGAAATTCTGACGGTAAAATCGGACGACGTTGTCGGACGTGTAAAGACATATGAATCAATAGTAAAGGGCGAGAATGTGCCAGAACCCGGTATTCCGGAATCGTTCAAGGTGCTCATTAAGGAATTGCAGAGTCTTGCACTTGACATAAAGGTGCTTGATAAAGAGGGCAACGAGATTGAACTCGGCGAGTATTCCGATGAGGACGAAGTTGTTAATCCGCTCACGGTAAATATCGAGGGCAGCGAGGACAGCGTTAACCCGAATGAAGCTTCATCAAGCGTATATTCAAGCAAGAGCGGCGACCTTGACGAGGATTCGGCGTTTGAGTTTGAGGAAACGGACGATGATGACTTGTTCGAGCTTGACAATGACGGCGATGAAGACGAGCTTGATGACTTTGATGATTTTGACGATTTGGACGACGAAGTATCCGAGGCAGAGGAAGCTGAGGACGATTTTGACGATATAATCGAGGATCTCGACGCACTGCCGGGTGACGATGATGAATAAGCCGTCATGCATTTGGGCATGAAGGGTGCTGCCGGCAAAGGCAGCCGGCACTAAACTTATTGAGGAGGTTTTTACGTTGGAATTTACAACATTTGATGCCATAAAAATTGGGCTGGCCTCTCCCGAAAAAATACGAGAATGGTCACATGGTGAGGTAAAAAAACCCGAAACCATAAATTACAGAACATTAAAGCCGGAACGTGACGGACTTTTCTGCGAAAGAATATTCGGACCCCAGCGCGACTGGGAGTGTCACTGCGGAAAGTATAAAAAAATCCGCTATAAGGGCATAGTCTGCGACAGATGCGGCGTTGAAGTTACACGTTCAAAGGTGCGCCGCGAGAGAATGGGACACATTGAGCTTGCAACACCTGTTTCCCACATCTGGTATTTCAAAGGAATACCGTCAAGAATGGGACTTTTGCTCGATATGTCGCCGAAGGTGCTTGAGCAGGTATTGTATTTCGCCGCATATGTCGTAATTGACGCGGGAAATACGGGACTTGTTGAAAAGTCGATGCTTTCGGAGAAGGATTATCATGAGTGCGTCGAAAAATACGGCGACAAATTCAAGGCAGGCATGGGCGCTGAGGCTATAAAAGAGCTTTTGCAGCAGATTGACCTTGATGAACTTTCGGCAGAGCTGAAAGAACAGCTCGAAACAGCGCAGGGACAGAAGAAAATGCGCATAGTAAAGCGCCTTGAGGCGGTTGAGGCGTTCAGACTTTCGGGAAATAAGCCCGAATGGATGATACTTGACGTTGTGCCGGTAATTCCGCCGGAAATCAGACCTATGGTACAGCTTGACGGCGGACGTTTTGCAACGAGCGATTTGAACGATTTGTACAGACGTGTTATAAACAGAAACAACCGTCTGAAGAGATTGCTTGACTTGCATGCGCCGGATATTATAGTAAGAAATGAAAAGAGAATGCTCCAGGAGGCGGTTGACGCACTTATAGATAACGGCAGACGCGGACGTCCCGTTACGGGTCCCGGAAACCGTGCACTGAAGTCGCTTTCGGATATGCTCAAAGGTAAGCAGGGACGTTTCAGACAGAACCTTCTGGGTAAGCGTGTTGACTACTCGGGACGTTCGGTTATCGTCGTAGGCCCCGAGCTTAAGCTCTATCAGTGCGGTCTGCCGAAGGAAATGGCAATCGAACTGTTTAAGCCGTTTGTAATGAAAAAGCTTGTCGGCGACGGACTTGCACACAATATCAAGAGCGCGAAACGTATGGTTGAAAGACTGCGCCCCGAGGTTTGGGATGTACTTGAGGACGTTATAAAGGAGCACCCCGTGCTTCTGAACCGTGCCCCCACGCTTCACAGACTCGGTATCCAGGCATTTGAGCCTGTGCTTGTTGAAGGAAGAGCGCTCAAACTTCATCCGCTGGTATGTACGGCATATAACGCCGACTTTGACGGTGACCAGATGGCTGTCCATGTACCGCTGTCACCTGAGGCACAGGCTGAGGCAAGATTTCTCATGCTTTCGGCAAACAACCTCTTAAAGCCGCAGGACGGTAAGCCTGTAACAGTGCCGACACAGGATATGGTACTGGGAAGCTACTACCTGACACTCGTAAAAGACGGCGATAAGGGCGAGGGCAAGGTATTTTCAAGTGTTGATGAGGCGATGATGGCATACAGAAACGGCATTATCACACTTCATGCACGCATAAAGGTGCGCGTATATAAAGAGATTAACGGTGAAATGCAGCACCGTACAATAAATGCTACAATGGGACAGATTATCTTCAACGAGAACATTCCGCAGGATTTGGGCTTTGTTGACAGAAGTGACCCCGAAAAGGCATTTGACCTTGAGGTTACAAAGCTTGCTACAAAAAAGCAGCTCGGAATTATAATCGACAGATGCATACGTGTTCACGGCTTTACGGAAACTGCGGGTGTGCTTGACGCGATAAAGTCGCTCGGCTTCAAATATTCGACACAGGGTGCAATAACAGTCAGCGTATCGGATATAAAGGTTCCTGCCGTTAAGAAGGAATACCTTGCGGAGGCAGAGGAAAAGGTCGAGAAGATTACAAAGCAGTTCAGACGCGGTATGCTTGATGATAACGAAAGATATGACGCGATAATCAAAGTATGGACGGAAACAAACGATAAGCTCACAAAAGCGCTTATGGAAAACCTTGATGACCTTAACCCGATATACATGATGGCAAACTCCGGTGCCCGCGGCAGCGTAAACCAGATTCGTCAGCTCGCAGGTATGCGCGGACTTATGGCTAACACATCGGGTAAAGCGGTCGAAATTCCTATCCGTGCAAACTTCCGTGAAGGTCTTAACGTACTTGAGTACTTTATTTCGACTCACGGTGCGAGAAAAGGTCTTGCCGATACGGCTCTGCGTACTGCCGACTCGGGTTACCTGACAAGACGTCTTGTTGATGTCAGCCAGGACGTAATTATCCGCGAGGACGATTGCGGAGCGCATGAGGGTCTTGTGGTTAAGGCTATAAAAGACGGCAACGAGGTCATAGAGCCGCTTGAGGACAGACTGCTCGGCCGTTATACATGCCACGATGTTGTTCATCCCGAAACCGGTGAAGTTGTTGTGCCGGCAAATACGATGATGAATGATGACGATGTAAAGAGAATTATTGATGCAGGAATTGAAGAAGTTGAGATAAGAAGTATTCTGACGTGTAAAACACCTGTGGGCGTATGCTCGCATTGCTACGGTTCAAACCTTGCAAGCGGCGACCCCGTGCCTGTCGGCGAGGCTGTCGGAATTATTGCCGCACAGTCAATCGGCGAGCCCGGTACACAGCTCACGATGCGTACGTTCCACTCGGGCGGTGTTGCCGGCGACGATATCACACAGGGTCTTCCCCGTGTCGAAGAGCTGTTTGAGGCAAGAAAGCCTAAGGGCGTCGCAATCATATCCGAAATCGGCGGACGCGTTTCTGTTTCCGAAACAAAGAAACGCCGTGAAATCGTTGTTACCGACGATGATACAAAGGACAGCAGAACCTATGTTATCCCCTATGACGCACGTATTCTTGTAAAGGAAAATGACGTTATAGAGAAGGGCTCACCGCTCACAAGAGGTTCGCTCGCACCGCAGGATATACTCAGAATTAACGGCATAAGAGCCGTTCAGAGCTATTTGACCCAGGAGGTTCAGAGAGTTTACCGTATGCAGGGTGTTGATATTTCCGATAAGCACATCGAAGTAATCGTACGTCAGATGATGCGTAAGGTTAAGGTTGAGGATCCGGGCGATACAGACTTGCTTATGGGCAGCCTCATAGATATGTTTGAGCTTGAGGAGGCAAATAAGAAGGCGCTCGAAAAGGGCGGAAAGCCTGCGACAGAGTCGGTTGTTCTTTTGGGTATCACAAAGGCATCGCTGGCAACAGAGTCCTTTCTGTCGGCAGCATCGTTCCAGGAAACAACAAGAGTTCTCACCGAAGCGGCTATCAAAGGCAAGGTTGACCCGCTTCTCGGACTCAAAGAAAACGTTATCATCGGTAAGCTTGTTCCGGCAGGTACCGGCATGAGCGTGTACCGCGACGTTGATTTGTGCGTTGAGGGCGATGAGAAAACGGCGCTTGAGAATGCGCTGGATGCGGCAATGGCATCGAGTGATTTGATAGGCTGATAATTGCAGAATAAAAGGTAAAATTAAATTTTAAGGCGGACTGCCCGATTTTGGGCGGCCCGTCTTTTTTGTGCTGTTATGTATCATGAAAAGATGCGGCAATGGGCAAAACGTAATAAAACTGCTGCCGTCATGCTGCGGATTTAGATGAAAATTTCCGATAATTTGAGAAAGAAGAAATAAAATGGCGCATAAAATAAAAAAATCCTTGACATTGACGGACTAAAAGTATAAAATAAATTAGGTATTACTATAAAGTACAGATAAAAGGATGAGTGGTTGTGGCGGTAAAATACATTTTTGTTACGGGCGGAGTAGTTTCCGGTTTGGGTAAGGGGATTACAGTGGCTTCGCTCGGAAGGCTTTTAAAAGCGCGCGGTCTGCGCGTTACAATGCAAAAGCTTGACCCATATATAAATATCAGTCCGGGCCACATGAGTCCGATACAGCACGGAGAGGTATTTGTGACAGATGACGGCGCGGAAACGGATCTTGATATAGGACATTACGAGCGTTTTGCCGATGAGAGTCTTACAAGAAACGCAAATACTACAGCCGGCAGAATATACTGGAATGTTATATCAAAGGAACGTGCGGGAGATTACGGCGGAGGAACTGTTCAGATTATTCCGCATATTACTGATGAAATAAAGAGAAAGATATACAGCGTTGGCGATGAGAGTAAAACGGACGTTGTTATCACCGAAATCGGCGGAACGGTCGGCGACATAGAGAGTATGCCGTTTCTTGAGGCGATACGTCAGGTTGCCAGTGAAGTCGGACGCGAGAATTGTTTGTATGTGCAGGTGGCACTCATACCGTACCTCAAGGCGTCGGGAGAGCTTAAAACAAAGCCGGTGCAGCATAGTGTGAAGGAGCTTTTGAGCATAGGTATACAGCCTGATGTGGTTGTGTGCCGTACAGAGCGCCCGATTAATGATGAGATAAAGAGAAAGATAGGACTTTTCTGCAATATATCGGGCAACGCGGTTATACAGAATATAACGGCGGAAACGATTTATGAAATACCGCTTATATTTGAAGAAGAAGGTTTGCCGGGGATTGTGTGCGATAAGCTTTCGCTGAAATGCGGCGAGGCTGATTTGGCAGAATGGCGTGCACTTGTTGACGCGTTTAAAAACCCTGTATGCGAAACAACAATTGCTATTGTGGGCAAAGATGCAGAACTTCATGATTCATACCTGAGCGTTTATGAGTCGCTTTTGCATGCGGGAATTGCAAATAAATGTCGCATACATGTAAAATGGGTTGACGCTCATGACGTTACGGAGAAAAATGTTTCCGAACTGCTTGGCGGCGTAAGCGGAATAGTAAGTCCCGGCGGTTTTGGATTTGACGGAGCGTCGGGACAGCTTATAGCGTCGGAATATGCGAGAAAGAACAATATCGCGTTTCTTGGAATAGGGCTCGGTATGGAAACGGCTGTAATCAGTTTTGCGCGCAGTGTGTGCGGAATTGAGGAGGCTGAATCTGAGGAGTTTAATATTGACGCCGAGTATGATGTGATTTTTGCACCGTATGCAGAAGATGAAGTTTCGGGCAAAAAAGAGGAAATGCACCGCGGTGCAAAGGAAAGCATTGTTAAAAAGGGCACAAAGCTCTTTGACATATATAAGGAAGAAAAAATTTCGGAGAGACATTGGCACCAGTATGAGGTTAATCCGAAATACGTCAAAGTTCTCGAAAAGGGAGGGCTTGTGATATCGGCTGTGTCCGCTGAAGGCGGTTTTGCCGACGCGGTGGAGCTTAAAGACCACAGATTTTTTGTAGGGGTAATGTTCCATCCGCAGTTTAAGTCACGTCCCAACCGTCCTCATAAGCTCATTAATGAGTTTGTGAAGGCGTCAATATAAAAAAATTGCAGCGTGATATAACAGGAAAATGAGTAAAAAATTGACTGTTTTACAGCATAAATGCCGTTGTAGCCGACGTTTATGTTATGGCAATGTTACTAATTTTACAGTTATATTACATATGCGCAAACTGCATTGACGAGTTGATGTTGGGGTGGTATAATCAATGCAGGAAAGGTGGTTAGGAGTTTTCCTGCTGCCTCCGGGCGGGTCGCAGATGAAAGAGGGTGACCGCGGCCTGCTTAAAAAACTCTTTCGAAAACCAAAAAAAATATTATAAGGGAGGATTTGAGACTATGAAAAATCTCAAGAAGGTTTTAGCATTGGTTCTGGCATGCGTAATGGTATTCGGTACTGTTGCAATGGCTGGTTCGGTTTATCCGGACGTTGCTGATGATGCCAACTATGCTGAAGCAGTAAAGACTCTGTCTGCTCTTGGTATCATCAAGGGCGACGATCAGGGTAAATTTAACCCTGATGCTACAATCACAAGAGCTGAAATGGCAAAGATCCTTTGCACAATGATCGGCTCGGGCGACCTCGCTGCAACAGCTACAAAGTTCAGTGATGTTGCTGACAATCATTGGGCATCGGGCTACATTGCATATGCACAGCAGCTCGGTTACATTGATGGTTATGATGCAACAACATTTGGTCCTGAGGACCCGGTTACATATGAGCAGGTATTGAAGCTCGTTATGGCTGCACTTGGTTATACATACAAGGCTCAGCAGAACGGTGGTTATCCGACAGGTTACACATATGTTGCAGCTGACAGAGAAGTAACAAAGGGCGCTGCAGGCAATGGTCCTGAGGCTGCTCCGAGAAGCACGGTTGCTGTTATTGTTAACAACGCAATGAACACACCTGTTATGGAGAGAACAACATATGGTACAGATGTTGTTTATGAAGAGCTTGACGGTACAGGCACAAAGATCTTCAAGACACTCCTTACTTCAAAGCACAAGACTTACAAAGTAGAAGGTAAGATCACAAACACATATAAGCAGGACACAAACCTCAAAGAGGGTTATGTTGATACTTATATCACAAAGACACTCAACATCGATGTTGAGGACAAGATCGGCGCAACAGCTGAAACAACAGTAGTTGGCGGTGTAACTCAGAAGACAGGTTACTACACACTTGTAAACGTTGAGTCACAGGATAAGACAGCTTCTGATTATGTTGGTTATTCGTCAGTTATCTACTACAAAGAGCTTGACAACGGAGATATTGCAGTTGTTTGCGTAGTTCCGAAGACAGCTAAGAATAAGATAGTTACAATTGCTGACGCTGCTGACGCTTATGATGACAGCAAGGATGCAAGCGCTCGTAGAGATGACAAGCCGCATGTTGAGTATAAGACAGACGGCGTTACAGTTTCTAAGTATGTATTCTCATACTGGAACGACAGAGATGCTGACTCGAGAATTACAACAGTTGATATCGATCCCGCTGCAACAGTTTATGTAAACGGCGCTAAGGGCGTATCGATTGCTGCAAAGCTCGGAACAATCAGCGGAACAGGTATGGCCCAGCTCTGTAGCGCACTTATTCCTGCAAGAGGTTCAATTACATTGGTTGACACAAGCAATTCGGGTATGTATGACCTTATCAAGATCACATCATACGAGATTGCAATCGTTGACTCTGTAAACGCTAACACAAACAGAATCAACTTCAAGAGCGAGAGAACAATAAGCAAGGGTTATGTTGCTCTTAACACAGATTCAAACAAGAACCTTGCTGAGTACACAATCACTCTTGATGGCGCTGCTGTTGAAGTAAAAGACCTTAAAGAATACGATGTACTTAACATTGCTACAAACGACATCACAGATCCTACATACTTTAACATTACAGTAACAAGAAAAGTTATCGAAGGTACTGTAACACAGAGAAAAGATACAGGCAGCAACCCCTACGTTGTAATCAACGGCGAGAAGTACGAAGTTACAAACGGCGTATCACTTCCTGACCTTGAAGATGAAGGCAAGTTCTACCTCGATGCTAACGGCGATATCGCGTTTGTTGATACAAAGTCGGTAGTAAACGGTAACTATGCATACCTCTACAGCACAGGTACAGGTACATTCGCAGGTGACAACTACGTAAGAATGTTCACAAAAGACGGCGCTGACGTTACATACAAGCTTGACGACAAAGTAAAAATCAACAAAGTATATAAGAACAGCGCTACAGAAGCTTACACATTGGCTGATGTTGACGAAATCTTCGGCACAAATGAGTTCGCAGGTTCTACAACGGTAGCAACAGTAGGCGATGTATTTGATGTAACATCAACAGAGCCTCTTACAGCATCTGCATTTGTTACAGCTCTTACAGACGGTGCTAACGATGTAACAAGAGAGGCTTATGAACTTAAGACTGCTTTTAAATTCATTAATGATGCACAAAGCAAAGTATTGAGCAAGTTTGTTACATACAAAGTTGACAGCAACAGCAAGATCACAGAGATTTCACTTGCTACAGCAGCAGCAAGCGCTATGGATGAGTTCAACTTCGTTGGTACAAAGGCTAATGCAGAGTGGAAAGCTTCGCTCAGCAAGTTCGATGGTTCGAAGAGCCTTCCGGACAACGCAGTTATCTTCTTTGTAAAGCCCACAGATTCGATTTCGGATTACGGCGTAAAGACGATTGCTGACCTCGTTGACGGCAACGATTATACACCTTACTTCTTCTCGAACACAGATGACGGCCCGTCGGCAGTTGTTATGCTTGAGTCTAACTCGGCATTTAACACAAGCGACTCGCTCGCAATCTTTGTTGAGGCTTCATCGGCTAAGCTCAACGGTGATGACGTTAACTACGTAACATACTGGAAAGACGGTAAGCTCGTTGAGACTCCCCTCGTATTCGAGTCGACAGTTAATGTAAGCGGTCTTGAGAGAGGCGATGCATTCCTGTACGCTTTGAATCAGGACGGTCGTGTAGATAACATTGAAGTTATCTTCTCAGCAGGTACAAAGCCTGAAATTTCGGGTAGTGCACTTGACCAGACACTTATCAATAAGGTTACAATTGCAGGCGTTGATGGCTTCAAGCTTCTTGATGACACAACAGTAAGCGAAGACAACGAAGTATACTTCGGCCTTATCGGTAAGATGGCTACATCGGGCGACAATGTTAGAGCTACACTCGTAAGCGAGACAGGTTTGTTCGATGGCAGCGAGAAAGTAATCAACATTCCTAAGACTGCTAAGGTTACAGTTGTTAACACAGCACTCTCGGATGCTAAGAAAGTTGCTGAAGGCACAGTAAATGACATGACAGCTTCGTTCTACGCTAAGACAGCAACAGGTGACATCGACTTCACAAACTCTGACATCGCAGATATGAACTACGCTTTCGTAAGAGTTTACAAAGACGTTGTTACAGAAGTTATCTATGTTCGTTACGACAGAGAGAACTAATTAACACAAAAAATGATCGGCGCCAATCGGCGCCGATTTTTTTGTGCCTTTGTATAAATATTATATAAACAGGTATTGCTGATGCAACAGGCGGTACCTGTTTATATTTTGTATGTATAAACCTAACCGAAAAAGAAAGGGTAATAATTAACATAATGTATTTGAATTGTAACATTGCATTTGGTGATATTGCTTGACTGACAAAGGTTTTCGTGATATAGTATTAATAGGGCAGTTCTGCCCTATATTAAACCAAAGATATAGGAGGATGGGTTTATGCAGTTTGCAAAAAAGCTTACAGCGCTGTGTCTTGTGCTTGCGATGATACTTGCCGTGCCGGTGAGTGCAGCAACATTGACATTCAGCGATGTTACGGAAAATTCGCAGTACGGTGACGCCATAAATTCAATGGTGGCGCTTGGTTTGCTGAAAGGTTATGAGGACGGTACATTCCGCCCGAATGCGACAATTACCAGAGCGGAGTTTGCGGCGGTAATGACGCGTGCGATAGGCATGGCAGATATGGTGGGAGGCGCGTCGTCTTCGCAGATATTCAGCGATATGACAACGAACGGTCAGGACCATTGGGCAACGGGATATGTAAAAATAGCTTATGATAAGAAGATAATTCTTGGCATGGGCGACGGAACATTTGCACCCGATTCGCCGGTTACATATGAACAGGCGGTAAAGATGATAGTGTGTGCGCTCGGATATGAGATTGCGGCAACAGATAAGGGCGGCTGGCCGAGCGGATACATAACACAGGCGAACGACATGGATCTCACAAAAGGTGCAACTATGTCGCCGACAAACGGACCCGCACCGCGCGGCTTGGTGGCACAGCTTGTATATAATGCGCTTGACATAAGGCTCATGGAGCAATCTACCGGCGGAAATGCAGTGCAGACAACAAAGACTATGCTGAAGGACATGCTGAAGGTGACCTCGTTTTCAAATATGATGGTGACAGAGGTTGACGGCGCTGTTTCGATGAATGCAACAATGAGCACGGCGACAGCAGGCGAGCTTGTGTTGGAGTCGGGCACGGATATAGCAATATATTCGTATCAGGGAATTATAGCGTCAGATGTGGCGAGAGGCTATCTTGGGCATTATGTAAGCGGATATTACAAAAAAGATGATAAAGATGATGAAAAAAGAGTATTGATAATGATACGCACATCATCGAAGAACGAGGAAGTTACAATTGACTCGGAAAATATCGAGGGAATATCAAACAGAGTACTTGAGTACTGGGTGGATAAAGACAACGATAACCGTACAAGAACGGTTACAATATCGCCCGCGGCAAAGCTTATGTATAACAGCGTAGCTTATAACTATCTGACGTCAAGCGTTGCGGCAGAGCGCGATTTGTCATATTGGCTGAACCCGTCAAGCAGCGGATTTATAAACGGTTCGGTAAGATTGCTTGACTCAGGTGCGGACGGCGTATATGACGCGATTTTCATAGATAACTATGAAACATACGTTGTAAAGTCGGCGGTTAAGACGAATGACTCCACATATGCAAACAACTACGTCGTATATGATTACTATACAACGGGCAAGAGCATACAGATAGATCCCTATGACAGAAATAATACTGTTACAATTTATAATGCGAAAACAAAGGCAGAGGTGAAAATCGAAAGCCTCGCAGCAATGAATATTTTGTCCGTTGCAGCAAGCAATGACGGCAGAACATTCAAATGCTACGTATCAACCGATGCTATAAGCGGAACAGTGGATTCAAAATCCTCGGACGGCAAAAAGTACACAATAAATAAAAAGCAGTATGAGCTTACAAAGGAATTTACAACGGCGGTTGCCGACTCAAAAGTATCTATGGACGTTGGTTCTGCCGGAACATTCTACCTCGACATGAACGGCAAAATTGCAGCCGCAAAGATTACCGAGGCACAGCTCGGAAATTATATGTATATTTCGGCAGCGGGCAAATATGATATAGCCGGAGAAAATGCGGCGGTAGAAATCATATCGCTTAACGGAACACCCTCAACGCTGACGAAATATAAAATAGCAAACAAAGTAAGAATTAACAACAAAACATACACAGATACGACCGAAATTCTTGATGCACTTGCAAAGTCGGCAAGACTGCTCAACTCAAATACCGGTGCAGGAAATGCTCAGTATTCGCAGGTGGCAAGAATTGTTATAAGCAGCGGCAGCAAGGAAATCACACAGATAACTACCGCCGCAACAAATTCGGACGGAACAATAGATATCGGAACGAACAATAACAGCGGTATTCTGAAGCTCGGACAGCAGAGCAAGGAATATCTGTATTCGACAAGCGGCGGATTTGAGAGTCAGGTATTTATAAATTCGTCAACACAGGTGCTTGTTGTGCCCACAAACAGACGAGATACGTCAAAGTATAAGCGTACCTCCGGCACAAGATACTTTACTGCAGGAAACAAATACACAATCGAGGCATATGACATGAATGCTTCGGCAAACGCAAAGTTGGTTGTGGTATACGGCGATGAGGCAGATGTTGCTATCACAAGTGATACGCCGGCATCGCTCATAAACAACATAAGCGAGGTTATAAGCAGCGTAAGCGGAGAAAGAGTATACAGTATCGATGTATATGAGAACGGCGTTGAAAAGACATATGAAACGATAAACAATTCGAGTGACTATCTGGTAGAAACCGGCGATATAGTACGATTTGGATTTAACTCCGACGGTCAGATAAATCTGGTAGAAAAGCAGCTCGATTTGTCAAATCCTGTTCCTGCAAAGAAGCATGGCGATATAAAGGACGAGAACGGCGAGTATAAGTTTAAGTCGATATATGGCACAGTATACTCACTTTCAGATGAAAGACTCATCGTTTCACCGCAGTATGTTGATACAACGGGCGAAACACCGACGCTCAGTCAGGACGACCGCGAAGGTTATGCGGTAAGCTCGTCGGCAGCAGTATACAGAGTTAAAACAACAGGTTCATCGCCGACAATCGAAAAAGCTAACATATCAGACATTATAGAATTTGGCGAAACATCGGTAAATGCAAATGCATCGAAAGTGTATGCATATTCGCTGTCGGGAACGCTTAAGATGGTAGTAATATATACCGAGTAATCGGCGTTATACGGCAAACAGAGCCAAAAAGATAAAAAACTCATGCTTGTTATATGTTTTTTGCAGAGAAACGATGCAAGCAGGCATAACAACACACAGCAGAAAAGAGGGAAATTCCATTAGCAGTGGGATTTTTCTCTTTTTTAATGCACGGGGAATTACGTATGTTGTACCAAGAAAAATTTACTTGCAAAGAGAGCTGAACTTAATTGACAAAGCGTATTTCTATTAAAAGGCTATAAGTTCTATCGTCAGAAAAACACATAATAAGAGCCGATACGGCAGATTTACCGCATCGGCTCTCAGGGGTATAATAGAATAGTTTTGGCTTTATTGCTTCATATAGCGGTCATATGCGTTTTGATATGCTGTACGAAGCTCGTCATAGCCCATGGATTTGACTGTTGCGATATACTCGTCAAAGTTTTCCTCAGGGGATTCATTTCCCATAATCCATGCCTGCATTTTTTCGCTGACATATGTGTTTATTGCGGTTTCCTTTTCCTTTATGATACGCTGTTCTTCGGTTGTAAACGTAAGGTCGGGGAACTGTTCGCTGCAGTAATTGTTGTCGGCATAGAGCGAAAATCCTTTGCGTGCCTGAGCGTTCATCGTCTGAACCTCCGACTCAATCAAGCTCATTGAGCCAAGCTCGTTTTTGCCGATTTTGCGCAGATAATCGGGAGCGCCGCCCTCTGCTTTGAGAACCGTATCAGTATATACGGGCTTACCGTCAACCATATTATAGTCAACGCCCTCAACACCGTAGTTAAACAGCCTTATACCCTCTTCAGAGTACCAGAAATCGAAGAACTTTATTGTTTCAACAATGTACCGGTTGTCTTTGGAGATTGCCCAGCCATTGCCCGACAGAAGCTTTCTTGCATAATCTTCTTTTACTTTGCCGTTAATGTCCGCGGGCGGAGCAATTGCCTCAAACGCAAAACCGTTTATACTGTCTGTATATTTGTCATTAAACGAAGCTGTTGTTGTAAACCAGTCATGCGTCGCACCGCCGACATTGCCTCCGAGAAGCTGCTCACGTGCCGAGCTGCCGCGCGTGTATATTTCCTGGTCAATAAGTCCCTCTTTGTACCAGCGCGCAAGCTCTGTTGCGGCAGTTTTCATCTCGGGCTGTACTTTTCCGTATTCGCATTTTCCGTCGCCTGTTATATACCATGAATATTTTACGCCGAAAAGCTGCAATAAGTCGTCAACGCCCTTATCACGGTAGAAATACGGAACTTCGTCTTTTATTCCGTTTCCGTTCGGATCGCGCTCACGAAAAGCCTTCAGAACATTGTAAAACTCTTCTGTTGTTTTCGGAACATCAAGACCGAGTTTTTCGAGCCAGTCGGTTCTTATGTAGAAGCCCTTCATAGGTGTACCGTAGCGTATGTGCGGTATATAGTACAGCTTGCCGTCGGCTGCGAGTGAGCCTTTGCGTGCCCATTCATTCTCTTCAAAGAACTTCTTGATATTGGGCGCATATGCGTTTATATACGGGTCAAGGTCAACAAATGCACCCTCGGTTGCATATTTCATGAGGTTACTTTTTGTTCCGTGGATAATGTCGGGGAGCGGATTTGAAACCATCATAATGTTAAACGCGGAGTTTACATCGTTGCCTGTTCCAAGTCCTGAGCCGACAACCTTGATGTTTGTTTTCTCAAATGCCTTACCAAACATTTTTACCTTGTCGTAGTCATATGCGTCGGTTGTAATCATCATGTGCATTTTAAGTTCAAGCGGTTCTTTGGTGATTTTTCCGTTCTCACCCGGCTCTGTTACAGCCTGTTTCAGCCCGTTGCTATTTCCGCCGCAGCCGCTGAATATAGTCAGCATCATCACGCAGAGCATTACCGAGGCAATAAGTTTTCTGAAATGCATCAAAATTCCTCCTCAAAAGTTTATTTTTACGTTTCCCTAAAAATAGAATAACATTTCTTTTGTGTTTTTTCATCAATAAAAAGGACAAAAACATCAACATTTTTGTCCGATTTTATACTAATATGAAAAGCCGCAGCTTATTTTTTATCTTATTTGCCTATTTTTGGGCGCTAAATATGCCTCCTATACATTATAAAAATTACTCGCATATCTGTATGCCTGAGCTTGTGCCTATACGGTTTGCGCCGGCATCAATCATTTTTCGGGCGTCATTTTTTGTGCGTATTCCGCCCGACGCTTTCACGCCTATGCTGTGCCCCACGGTTTTGCGCATAAGGGCTACATCATGTACGTCTGCACCGCTGCACGAAAAGCCGGTTGAGGTTTTTACAAAGATTGCGCCGCCCGCTACAGCAAGCTCACATGCTTTCACTTTTTGTTCGTCGTTTAAAAGACATGTTTCAATTATCACCTTCACAGCGGCAGGCTTGCAGGCATGCACAACGCCCTCTATGTCCTTTTTTACATAGTCATAATCGCCCTCAATGAGCGCACCGACGGCAATTACCATATCAATTTCCTCTGCTCCGTCCGAAACAGCCTTTTTCGCCTCAAAAGCCTTTGCTTCGCTTGACATTGCACCGAGAGGAAAACCGACAACACAGCAGGTCTTTACGCCGCTGCCGCAAAGAGTGTCATGTACAAGGCGCGCAAAGCGCGAATTTACGCATACAGAGCAAAAGCCGTATTCTTTTGCCTCATCGCAGCATTTTATGATGTCAGCTTTTACGGCGTCGGGCTTCAGTATTGTGTGGTCAATCATTTTATTAAGCTCCATAAAAAACTCCGTTCTTTCGGGACTTTGTGCGAAGATAAATTCTGCACAAAGCACCCGTTTATTATATCAATATTATTCTACCCTATATGCGGCGCGGTTGCAATACTTTTAAATTATTTTGTCTTTTTCCTGTTTTGCGTTGTCATTTTTATAAAAATGTGCTATGCTTTATTCTGCGGAGGGATTAATATGATGTGTATTTTTAAATTGCTGTTTGGGCTGCCATGCCCCGGCTGCGGACTTACGAGGGCAAATGTGCTGTTTTTTACGGGACATTTTTATGAAGCATTTATGATGCATCCGCTTTTTCTCGTTGCCGATATTTTTCTTATATATATAGCGGTACGTTTTTTTATGCAAAAGAAAAAGGCAACAAAACCGTTTCTGGTTTGCTGCCTTTGTATAATTTTTATATATCTGATTGTTTTTGCAGTAAGATTTTATTTTCTGTTCGGAAAATATGAACCGTTTTTGCCATATAAAGATGCGCTCATATTCTCATTACTGCGCCGTTTCTGAGCGCTGTATCAGCCGAGCAGAGACTCTATGAGCATTGCAAGCTGCTGTGCCCTTGTGCTCAGATAAGCTTTGTCGTTGCCCTCAAGCATAACGCGCACAACGGGCTCTGTGCCGGAGGGACGGATTAAAACTCTGCCTTCGCCTGCAAGCTCGTCCTCAAGCTCGGCGATTTCGGCGAGTATGCGTTCATTTGTTTTAAGCGCGGGCTTATTTTCATTTTTCACCTTTGCGTTCACAAGCACCTGCGGAAGTATTGTAACTATCTTGCGCAGCTCCGAAAGCGGTTTGCCCGTATCCTTCATAACCTCGAGCAGAAGCAGTGCCGACAGAAGCCCGTCGCCCGTCGAGTTGTGCTCAAGACAGATTATGTGTCCCGACTCTTCTCCGCCGAGAACATAGTCCTTATCAAGCATCTCTTCAAGCACATATCTGTCGCCGACAGATGTCTGTGCCGCCTCTATACCGAGCTTTTTAAGTGCGATAAAAAATCCGAGATTGCTCATTACCGTAGCGGTTATGGTATTATTTTTAAGTTTGCCCTTCTCTTTCATATGCTTGCCGATTATGAGCATAATTTCATCGCCGGTAAGTCTTTTGCCGTTTTCATCAACAGCCAGCATTCTGTCTGCATCACCGTCAAAAGCTATGCCAATGTCATATCTGCCGTCCTCACCGACTATTTTTTCGAGCTTGTCAATATGTGTTGAGCCGCAGCCTGCGTTGATGTTTATTCCGTCGGGCTCACATGCGTATGTGAAAACTGTTGCACCGAGCTTTTCAAACGCACGCGGCGCAATCTTTGAGTTTGCTCCGTTTGAGCAGTCAACCATAAGTCTCATGCCTTCAAGCGAACAGCCGACAGTCTGTGTCGCATATGCTATATAATCGTCCGCAGCGTTAGCCTCATGGGTGCAATGACCGACGTCTGCGCCTGTGGGCAGCTCTGTATCAAAGCTGTCACCGTCCAAAATCAGCGCTTCGATTTTGTCCTCTGTGCTGTCATTAAGCTTGTAGCCCTTCGAGTTGAAGAACTTAATCCCGTTATATTCAAAAGGATTGTGCGATGCCGAAATCACCACGCCTGCGTCTGCATTGTATTTGCGTACAAGATACGCAACCGCCGGCGTCGGAATTACGCCGAGCATTACCACCTGTGCGCCTGTTGAACATATACCTGCCGCAAGTGCACACTCAAGCATGTCGCCGGAAAGTCTTGTATCTTTTCCGACCAGTATTTTAGGTTTGTGCGAAAGCTCCTGCGTAAGCACAGCCGCACCTGCGCGTCCGAGTTTAAAAGCCAAATCAGCCGTCAGTTCTTTATTTGCAATACCTCTTACCCCATCGGTTCCGAATAATCTACCCAAATTATTAACCCCCAGTATTTTTAATCAGATTTAACCATATATATTATACTCATACATTATATTATACTATACCGTTTTTGTAAAAACAAGCTTTTTTGTCACAAAAATGTCCTAATTGCTAAAAAGAGCCTGTTTTTTTGTATTTTTGCTGCTGGACACGGCGACGTTTTTCTGATAAAATAGTTCTGATAAATCTATTACAGGTAAGGAAGGATATAAATGGATAAAATTGATAAGATAGCAAGCTTTACGGTAAACCATGAAACACTTTTGCCGGGACTGTATATATCGCGCGTTGACGGCGATATAACAACATATGATTTGCGCACAAGACGCCCGAACACGGGTGATTTGATGGACCATTCGACAATGCACTCGTGCGAGCATATGTTTGCAACCTTTATACGAAACTCATATCTGAGAGATGACATAATATATTTCGGACCTATGGGCTGCCAGACGGGTTTTTACCTGCTTGTCAGAAATGCCGACAACAGAAAAGTACTTGACGTTTTAAAAACTGCCTGCAAAGATGTCATCGCATATGAGGGCGAGGTTTTCGGCTGTTCGCCTGTTGAATGCGGCAACTATAAAACACTCAGCCTTGAAAATGCAAAGGCGGAATGCCGCCGATATTTAAAAATTCTCGAAGGCGTTGACGCGGATAATCTGAATTATTAAAATTAAAGACAGCAAAAACAAAAGCTTGGGGGAACATATATGATAGGTATAATAGGGGCAATGGACGTTGAAATCGATTTGCTCAAATCGCTGCTTGAGAATAAAACTGTTGAAAACATAAGCGGCATAGACTTTGTGTGCGGTACGCTTTACGGCAAAGAGGTTGTGGCGGCACGCTGCGGCATAGGAAAGGTTAATGCGGCAATATGCGCCCAGACGATGATTTTAAAATATGCGCCGAAAGCAGTTATAAACATAGGTGTGGGCGGTTCACTTTCAAATTCGCTCGATATCGGCGATATTGCAATGGCGGAATATATGGTACAAAGTGACGTTGACACATCACCGCTCGGCGACCCTGTCGGCTTTATTTCAACCGTGAATATATTGCAGATACCGTGCGACAAAGCCGTTTTGTCATCGCTCGGGGCTGCCGCGGAAAAACTCGGCATGAATTTTGTGCGCGGAGTAATTTCGACGAGTGACGCTTTTATTGCCGACGGTGCAAAAAAGGAGTGGCTTAATGAAACATTTGGGGCGATTGCGTGCGAAATGGAGGGCGGCAGCATAGGGCAGGTGTGCTATGTGAACAAAGTTCCTTTCTGCGTCATACGTGCCATTTCCGATAAGGCGGACGGTTCGTCACATATGGACTACGGTGATTTCTGCGCTCTTGCGGCAAAAAATTCGTCATCGCTTATATGCGAATATGTAAAAAACATGTAATCGGCACAACAAAAAAACGGGTGAAAATCAAAAGTTTCACCCGTTTTATTTATGCGAAAAATTAAATTATTGCGGCTGCTTGCCTATGTATGCCAAAATTCCTCCGTCAACATAGAGCACATGACCGTTTACAAAATCCGATGCGTCCGATGCAAGGAACACAGCCGGTCCCATCAAATCCTCTGTTGTACCCCAGCGTGCAGCCGGAGTTTTTGCAACGATAAAAGCGTCAAACGGATGTCTTGAACCGTCGGGCTGTCTTTCGCGGAGCGGAGCGGTCTGAGGTGTTGCGATATATCCGGGTCCGATACCGTTGCACTGGATATTGTGCTCACCGTACTCAGATGCGATATTTCTTGTAAGCATTTTAAGTCCGCCTTTTGCTGCTGCATATGCCGAAACAGTTTCACGTCCGAGCTCGCTCATCATGGAGCAGATGTTTATAATTTTGCCGTGGCCTTTTTTAATCATCGAGGGGATTACAGCTTTTGATACGATAAACGGACCGTTCAGGTCAATATCAATAACCTTTCTGAAATCCTCGGCGCTCATGTCGCACATCGGTATACGCTTAATGATACCTGCGTTGTTAACCAAAATGTCGATAACGCCGACTTCCTTTTCAATTTTTGCAACAAGCTCGTTTACCTGTGCTTCGTTTGTAACGTCGCATACATATCCGTGAGCCTCAATGCCCTTCTCTTTGTATGAAGCAAGTCCTTTGTCAACAAGCTCCTGATTGATGTCGTTAAAAACAATCTTTGCACCTGCTGCGGCATATGCGCTCGCGATTGCAAAGCCTATTCCGTAGGAAGCGCCGGTAACAAGAGCAACCTTGCCCTTCAGAGAAAACTTATCCATAAAATCCATTTTGTAATATCCTCCTGTCTATATTGTATTCATCATATATTATACCATATACGGCAAAATAATCAAGCACAGCTAATTAAATTTTCAGTTACTTAGCCGCTTTTTCAACCGCCTTATCGATTTTGCGCATGTTTTCGGGGATTTTTATACCCTGCGGACAATGGCGCATGCATGCACCGCATTCCACACAGCTCTGCGAGCCGGCGCTGCCGAGAGATTTTGCCGCATATAAAAAATCCTCTTTGCTTCCGCCCGACACATACTCGTTATATGCCGCAAACACTGCCGGTATATCAACGCCGGACGGGCAATCCATACAGTATCGGCAGCCTGTGCAGGGAATTCTGTCCTTGTTGCGGTAAAGCTCAAGCGCCTCCGAGAGGGCTTTTGTTTCGGCTTCGGAAAAAGGCTTCAGCTCGGAAACGGTTTTAACGTTATCAACAATCTGCTCCATGCTGCTCATGCCCGACAGCACTGTGAGCACATTTTCCTTTTCTGCCGCAAAACGCACCGCCCATGAGGCTATGCTTTTGTCGGGACAGACGCTTTTCAGCAGTTCGTTTGCTTTCGGGCACAAATCTGCCAGCGCGCCTCCGCGGACAGGCTCCATAACGATACATTGTATGCCGCGGCTTTTTATAATTTCATATTGTTTTTTTGCGTTCTGAAGGTCCCAGTCGAGGTAGTTAAGCTGTATCTGCGCAAATTCAAACGAATACATGTCAATAACTTTTTCGAGAAACTCGGGCGTATCGTGGAAGGAAAAACCGATGTGACGAACTTTGCCCTGTTTTTTCATCTCATTTACAAAATCAAAAATATTGTATTTTACATAATAGCTGTCAAAATTATCCTCCATTATCGAATGGAGCAGATAGAAGTCAAAATAATCAACTCCGCAGCGCTTAAGCTGTGTGTTGAAAATTTTTTCAACATCGCCCTGCTCCTTCACAAACCAGCCGGGCATTTTTGAAATCAGATTATAGCTTTCACGCGGATATTTTTTCAGAGCTCTGCCTATAAATTCCTCCGATTTTCCGTCGTGGTACATGTACGCCGTATCGAAATAGTTTATGCCGTTTTCATATGCATAATCGATTATTTCCTGCGAGCGCTTTTCGTCGATTTTGCCGTTTTGCAGAGTCGGAAATCTCATACCCCCCATGCCCAGAAGCGAGATTTCCGACCCGCAGGGCTTAAAATGCCTGTACTTCATTTTTTATTTCCGCCTTTCTGATTAATTAGCTTAATTTATCTCCATAAATATTTTTCCATATCAACACGCCCGTCCGAAAGAAAGCCCACGCCCTCATTTTCGAGCATATGCCGCTGCATATCCTCGCCGCCGAACGCAAAGGCGCGCGATGTTTCGCCGAAACGGTTCACAACCCTGTGACACGGTATTTCGCCGGGCGACGGATTTACATGAAGGGCATAGCCTACTACGCGGCTTAGACGCGGATTTCCCGCCATGGAGGCAATCTGCCCGTATGTGGAAACATATCCGCGCGGTATCTGTCTTACGATATCATATATTATATCAAATGTGTTTTTCTGTCTGCTTTTTTTAGCCATAGAGTTATCTCCCGTTTGTGTTATTTGCACGCGTGTACGATGAAGGAAGGGAAATTTATATGTAGTAGCCTATTATAAGCAGCCTGTTTTGCATATCCGCCCTTATGACAATTGCAGTATTGCCGTTTGAGTACACAATATCAAGTCTACGCCCGCCGCCGCTCTGTTGTCCTGCAAGAGAAAATCCGCCGCTTTGCAGCACACGCGTATAATACATCAGACCTGCCGTATCAAGACGGTATGCGCGAAACATCATCTTCGAGTCCTCATCATACAAATTCTGAAGTTCTGCCTCCCCCGTCAGATAGCCGTAATTCGGCACATTCGTGTTATCGCTGTAGAAAACGTTGCTGTTAGCGCCCGTACTTCCCGTACCGCTCGGATATGACGGAACGGAAGCGGAGGATTTTGACGACTGAAATTCTTCAAGCGTGATGTTTTTGTCGCGCGCAACCTCATTTATGCGGTTGGACGGTATAGCAAGGTTTATGTTCTGCCCTTTTTCGATACCTGCCGCAGATACGCCTATAACGCGGCTGTTTGTATCAAGAACCGCACCGCCGCTGCTGCCGGAGGAAATCGGTGCGCTTATCTGTATGTATTCCTGACCGTCAATCGTTCTTGACGTATTTGATATAACGCCTTCGGTAATGCTGTTATCAAGTCCGAGCGGGCTTCCTATACAAAAAATATGCTGGCCGTTTTTTGCATTATCAGAGTCGGCAAGCTCAAGTGCGTTAAAGCCGCTGCCGTCTATTTTCAGAATTGCCAAATCGTTTTTCTTATCATAGCCGAGCACACTTTTTACATCATATACACTGCCCGTCACAGTAACGATTTTTGCGGAATATGCGTCGTTGATAACGTGATAGTTGGTAACGGCAGTTCCGTCCGTATCTATAAAAAATCCGCTGCCAGACGCTGTTGCTTTGCCGTTTTTGTCATACAGCTCAATATAAAATACGCTCGGGCTTGCCGCCTGGGAAACGCGCTCTGCGTCATACTGCTCTCCGGCGCTTTGGGTATCCTTTTCCTTAAGCGTTATGCTGAGCCTTGACGATGGATTTATAATCCTGTTTATCGCCGCCGCAGTTTCGGCACGCGTAACATTTTCGGTGGGCGAAAATGTGCCGTATTCGTCCTTGCCCGACAGTACGCCGGCGCGGTAGAGCATTATAATTTCGTTATAATAGCTGTCGCTCACTGCGACATCGGGGATTGAGTTTATCGATGTATTTATATTTGAAAGTTCGGTAAACGGCAGACTGTTTGCAAGAACATATGCGGTCTGTGCGCGTGTGGCGGGCTTTTTGAGATATGACAAAATCTCGTCGCCGTTACGGATTATGCCGTTTTTTACCGCGTAGCTTACATACGGTTCATACCATTCGCCATCCGACACAAAGCTTTCGCCGTCAGAGTTATATATGCTCATTATTCTTGCTCCGAAGGCTATAACCTCGGAAACGCTCACAAGATCATACGGCAGAAATTTATTATCCGCACTGCCCTTTGCAATTCCGTATTCATATGCGCTTACCACATCGCCGTAGAACCAGTCGCCCTTATTTATGTCGGAAAAATATCCGTCCGTGTATGTATCCGATACCGTAAATGCGTTCATGCGCTCGGACGCAAAAGCAACCTGCGTCATGGAGCAGGTTATGGCAAGGGCAAGCATGAGGCACAAGACTCTGCACATTTTGTTTTTATAAAATTTTTTCATAAAGAGCCACCGTCCTTTAAAAATATCATAAAATATGTATTTTACATATTACCGAAAATTCAAGGATATAAAAATGCCATATAAGCAAAAGAGAGCCGTTCGGCTCTCGGGGCAATTTTTTTTAAAGATTATTTTCAAGCATCTGTGTGTAATCGGACTTCGATCTTGCTCCGACTGCTTTTTCAACAACCTCGCCGTTTTTAAATACCATTACGGTCGGTATTGTCATAACCTTAAACTTTTCCGCAAGAGCCATCTGTTCGTCAACGTTTATTTTTCCAACCTTTGCTTTGCCCGAAAAATCACCTGCCAGCTCGTCTATGAGCGGCGAGACCATCTTGCACGGTCCGCACCATACTGCCCAAAAATCAACCAGCACGGGCATGTCCGATTTTATAACTTCATCTTCAAAATTATCGGTTGTTATTTCTATAATGTCTGCCATAAAAATCTCCCTCTTTCATTTTTTTATTTTCACCGGTATTAATTCTGCAAATACACAGCTTGTACTTATGTTATTATGATATTTTATTTATTGCCCGATGTCAATAGGTTTATCCGCAACTTTTCAAAATGTTAACAAAGTTCAAATTGTCATAAAAAACCAAACGGGCTTAAAAAGCGCCGCTCTGCCTCATAAATCGGCATATTCGCTGCCGGTTATTTCACAGACTGCACGCGCATTTGTTGTGTCGCACATTTTATCGATGTATTTCTGCGTGTCATCGGTTTTTGTGTATACATACAAATCAACGCCGCTGCCGTATATGGTGTCTTTTACCGTATATCCGCCGCCGAGCGTTTCATATTTGACTTTTCCGAAATCCGTATAATCACAGCTTATTTTTACAATGTCGCACAGAGTGCGTGTCACTATGCCTGCCGCATCAATGCCGAGCTTTGCGCTTGCCGAATATGCGCGCACAAGTCCGCCCGCACCGAGCATTATGCCGCCGAAATATCTTGTTACAACAACCGCCGTATCGACAAGCCCTTCTTTGCGCATTACTTCAAGCACGGGTACACCGGCAGTTCCCGACGGTTCGCCGTCGTCGCTGTAACGCATTATGTTGCCGTCGCCTATTATATACGCATAAACGTTATGCGTTGCGTCATAGTACTTAGAGCGCATCTGAGAAATAAGCTCCAGCGCCTCTGCCTCCGTGCTTACGGGGCGCACTGTTGATATAAAGCGCGATTTTTTTTCAATCATTGTTTCGCATGCCTCGTCTGCAACCGTTCTGTACGATTTCGGCGCCATTGATACGCCCCTCCTTTTTTTGTTTGTATGCCTGTTTTGGGCGCACATTAACTGCGCACAACATAATCTCTCATTTTATTATAGCACACCGCGTCAATAAGCGCGCGGACTTCAATTCCCTCGGGGGTATAATTTTTTTCAAGCACCGTCTGTTCTTCGTGCAGCGATGACACAAGCTTTGCCTCACTGTACGGCAGACAGAGTCTTACCTCGCGTTTTTTTCCGGGCACAGTGTCCTCAAGTACGCGCATGAGCTCATCTGTGCCGATGTTTTCTTTTGCGGATATGCAAACGGTGTGCGTACAGCCGTCAACCGATGACGGAACTATTTTGCCCTCCGCAGCGTCAATCTTATTAAGCGCCGCAATTGTGGGTTTGCCGCTTGCGCCGAGTTCATCGAGAAGATTTTGGACAACCGATATATGCGTCATGTACTCGTCGCTTGAAATATCGATAACATGCAGCAGCACATCTGCGAGCGCAGCCTCCTCAAGCGTGGATTTAAACGCTTTTACAAGGTGGTGAGGCAGTTTTCGTATAAAGCCGACAGTATCGACAAGCAGGATTTCGCGGCTGTCGGAAAGAGTAAGCTTGCGCTGTGTGGGGTCAAGCGTTGCAAACAGCTTGTCCCCAGCCATAACCGATGCATCTGTCAAAAGGTTCATAAGTGTGGATTTTCCGGCGTTTGTGTAGCCGACAAGCGCGGCAACGGATTTGCTGTCCTTTTTGCGGCGCGTGCGCAGAAGGTCGCGGTGTTTTTGCACCTCGGAAAGCTCGTCGCAAAGCGCCTCTATGCGCCGCCTTATGTGGCGCCTGTCGGTTTCAAGCTTTGTTTCGCCGGGACCGCGTGTTCCGATACCGCCGCCGAGCCTTGAAAGCGCCTGCCCCATGCCTGTGAGCCGCGGCAGCATATAACGCAGCTGTGCAAGCTCGACTTGTATTTTGCCCTCTTTTGTGGCGGCACGCATTGCAAATATATCGAGAATGAGCGCTGTACGGTCTATGACCTTCAGTTTCAGAAAATCGGAAATGTTGCGCACCTGTACGGGCGACAGTTCATCATCAAAAATTATCACATCGGCGCCGAGTGTTGCCGCCGCATTTGCCAGCTCTTCAAGCTTGCCCTCACCGATATATGTGGCAGGGTCGGGAGAGGGTCTGTTCTGAATCATATAGCCGACAACCTCAACGCCGGCGGTGTGTGCCAGCTCCTCAAGCTCGGCAATCGACTCATCTGTTGTGTCGGTGAGCGCATCGCCGCTGCCCGTGTGTACGCCGCTCAGTATTGCTTTTTCAATTATAATGTCGTTTTCATGCATGGTTTTTGGAAGTTCCTTTCGTTTGTATAATGCAACGGTTTGTATAATGCAATGATAGTATAACGATGTATAGCTCCGATATGCACGCTTACGGCTCGGTATGCATTTTGTCAGCCTCCGAGGAGAAGGCGGCGCGGAAGGATTTCGGCGTCCGTCCGGTGTTTTTCTTAAAAGCCTGATAAAAGCTTGCACCGTTGTTAAAACCGCACTCTACCGCTATATTGAGAACACTTTCGTTGGTGTGCTCGAGAAGGTATATCGCCTTTGCAACGCGTTTTCTGATAATATACTGCATGACGCCGATACCGTTGCTGCGAAGAAAGGCTTTTGAAAACCCGCCCTGTGACATATGGGCAATTTCGGCAAGCTGTGAAAGCGTGATATCCTCTGTATAATGTGCGCCGATATAGTCCAAAACGTCGTACATCTGCTCGCTCATGCGGCAGCCGTTTTTTACGGGGAGTTTTGTTATGCGCGCAATAAGTGCGACAAGGTTCATAAGCTTTGCGGCGATGACCTCTTCAAAATACGGTTTGCGCGCAGAGTTTTCCTCGCCCATTTCGCGCAGAAGAGCCTCGATTTCAACGATACCGCCGGCGGATATGATGTGTTTAAAAGAGGAGGGACGGTTCAGAAACAGCGGCAGAAAAACAGATGTAAAAAGAAACCGCGGTTCAAACTCGATTATCATGAGCGAAAAAGGCTCGCCGCCGTATATTTTTTTAAAGCGGCGGTGCTCGTTGTTGTTAAGAACTGCAATATCGCCCGCATGGGCCTTATATACGGTGTCGCCTATTTCCCACAGGAGACTGCCGCTTTTTACGTAGCATATTTTAAAAAGGTGAGATACGGAAAAGTTTTTTGACCTTGTATCGTCAGTCCAACAGAATGTCTGAATTTTAAGCTGACCGTTCTGGGTATGCATGATGTCCTCCTCCTTTTCATATTTTATATATTTACTCTGCTCATATTTTGGAAAAACAATGCGCTTTCGACGCCTGTATATTAATATTACGACAAAAAACTTAATAAATCAAGCGTTTTTCTTGAAGTTTTTTTAGTGAAAATGTGCTACAATGTGTATAAAGGAAAATATTAAGAACGGAACATATCAAAATTCGGAGGTGGAATTAATGAGAAAAAAATTTATCAAAAGAATTTTTTCTGCCGTAACCGCATGCACATTGTTTATGTCTTTGTGCCACACGGCGGTATTTGCGGCAAAAAACGCGCCCGCCGAGGCGATTTTGCCGGCGGGACACACGATTATACTCCAAGATGATTTTGAGAGTTATTCGGACACAATAAAAACCTCGGCAACCGGCACGGGCTGGAACGGTATTGCAAAATCACAGACGGCGCTTGTTGAGGCTGTAAAGGAAGGCGAAAATACGGTTGCGCGCCTTTCAAATACGGCAGAAAAGACCGGATACCCCAGACTTGCAAAGGCTTTGGGTATGAAGATGAGCGCGGTCACAGTTCAGTTCAGTGTAAAAATTAATTCCGGAAACTCAAAGCTTGAGTACTTTGCCGACGGAAAAGTAAAAAACACATTGCTTAATATTTCGGGATCCTCCGAAAACATGGTAAATGGCTGGAACTCGGTGCGTGTTGATATCGACTTTGAAAACGGCGCATATAAAGCCAAACTGAACGGCAAAGAGTATGACAACGGTACGGTTGTTGCCGCCGAAGACGAGGTATCGGGGCAAATTCGCTTTAATACGGCAATAAGTCCGGGCGGATACATAATGTATGACAATGTGCTGATATCGACGCCCGACGATATAGAGTCGGTACGCATTATAAAAAATGACGGCAGTGTGAATTTTGATCTGCTTAAAGGAAACGAGGGTGCGGAAATGGCGCCCGAGCTGCGTCAGCATCCGCGCATATTCGTAAACAGCTTTTCGGATATTAAAGAAAAAATCGCAAATGACCATACATCGGGCACGTGGTATGAAAAGGTGAAGACAGAGGGAGATAAAATCCTCGCACAGCCCGTTTATGAATACACTTTAAGCTCACGCTCAAACATACTTGAAATTTCGCGCGGAATATATGCACGTGCGTATGTTCTTTCGCTTTTGTATAACATAGAGGGTGATACACGCTATCTTGACAGAGCTTATAAAGAGCTTGAGGCGGCAGCAGCATTTCCAAACTGGACACCGAATGCGTTCCTTGCAACGGCGGAGCTTATGCAGTCGTATGCGGTGGCATATGATTGGCTGTATTACGGTTTGAGCGATGCGCAGAAGAAAGTTCTGACGGACGCGGTTATGAATCTCGGAGTAACGCCGCTTGTGTATAATTATGAAGGAAATGCTACGGGCACAAATTTTACAACGAACGACATCAACTGGAACCCTGTCTGCAATTCGAGCGCAATAATTACCGCCCTCGGCATGGTAGCGGATACATATCCGAATGTGGCGGAATATATTCTTGAAAAAGCGGCAAAGGCTCTGCCGCATGCAATGCCGCCGTATGCGCCGAACGGTGCATATCCCGAGGGAACGGGCTACTGGACGTACGGCACCGATTACCTCGTGTATGGAATGGCAGCGCTTGACAAGGCTTTTAAAGACGGTTACACTTTGCCCGAAAAATACGTTTTCTATAACTATCCGGGCATATCGGAAACTGCAGATTATGCCGTATATTATACGGGACCCGTGGGAGCGTTTAACTTCGGCGACTCGGGTACGGGCAAAATATCGACACCGAGCCTCTATTGGTTTGCGGAGAAGTTCAATAAGCCGCAGTATGCCGCTCGCCAGAGAGACCTTGAAAAGTCGGGCGAAACAAAACTGAGTGCAAAAAACAGCGTGCTTGCGCTCATATGGTACAATCCCGACAATGCACAGGCTGTACCGGGGGCATTTTCTCTCGATAAGGCTTATTCAAGCGCAGAAAAGAAGCATAACGGCGTTGCACTCAGAAACTCGTTTGAAAACCCGAATGCGCTTTATGCGGCAATGCAGGGCGGATATAACCGCGCAAACCACCAGTATCTCTCGCTCGGCACATTCATGATTGAGGCTGAGGGCGAAAGATGGTTCACAATGCGCGGCTACGGCAGCTATGACTATCCGAACTATTTTTCAAACAGCACAAACGAATCTCCGCGCTGGACGTACTATGTGACGCGTGCGGAGGCACAGAATACGATAATTGCAAATCCGACATCTGCTGCCGACCAGGAATGTAACGCGATTGCGCAGATAGTAAAATTTGAATCAACAGATGCCGAGGGCTTCGGCGTGCTCGACATGACGCAGACAAATAAGGACTTCAAAGACGCAAAGCGCGGCATATACATGCGTGACAACCGTTCGAGCGTACTTCTGCAGGACGAAATACAGGCTTCCAAAGCCAGTGAGTTCTGGTGGTTTGCACATACGGACGCACAGACAAGCATAGCGCCCGACGGAAGAAGCGCAATGCTCAGTATCGGCGACAAGAGAATGTATGTGAATATGGAGGAGGCGCCTGAGGAGGCACGCTTTATCCTCATGGACTCAAGACCGCTTGCAACATCGCCGAACCCGTCGGTACAGACGCTTAACTTTGGCAAAAAGCTTGCGATACATATAACGGGAGTAAAGAACTTAAACCTTGCGGTTTCGTTTACACCGCTCAAAGAGGGCGAGGCTGCGCCGGCACAGACGCATGAGTTTGTACCGATTTCAAAATGGAAAGCTGCAAAGGGAGAACTTGGCACAAGGCAAAAGACCGGCGGCTCAACGGTTCTTATGCTCCAAAGCCCGAATGCCCTTTCTTCGGGAGAGAAAACATATATAGACAAAGATAACCTTGACGTTGTGCCGTTTGAAAAGGACGGACGCACGCTTGTTCCCGTGAGATTTATCTCGGAAAGCATAGGCGCCGAGGTCGGCTGGGAAGAGCAGACAGGCACGGTCAGCGTGAAGGAAGACGGAAAGACGGTAAAGCTCGTTATAGGAAGTAGAGAAATGGACATCGACGGGAAAATAACAACGCTTGATGTGCCTGCGGAAACGATAAATGACCGCACAATGCTGCCGCTGCGTGCGCTTGCCGAGGCTCTCGGAAGAAACGTATTCTGGGACGAACGCGGTCTGATAGTAATAAGGGACAGCGCCGAAAATTACAGTGCGGATTTGATAAATTCGCTTGTTGATTTGCTTTCTGTCAGAGTAAAGGCGGACGGAAAAGATTTGAGCTTTTTTGACCCCGATAAAGACACATATTATATCTCGGTGGATAAAGACGCACAGCAAGCGCCTGCTATATCGGCACAAAGCGCGGACGGCACAGTTATAAATGCAGTTTCGGACGGCGCTTTTTCGCCGGCAGTTCTGACAATCGGCGGCAGAGAATATACGTTTAACTTTGTAAAGGATATATACACAGAAAAAGTCACGAACGCAGATGTAAGCATAGGGTTTGAAAATGAGGAGGAGCTGCCAAAGGAAAATCCGTGGATAGAAGTAAAAAATACGGAAATCAGCGGCGGATTTAACTACGGCGCCGAAGGGCTCACCGACAATGACCTTAAAACAAGCTGGCGTGCGGAGGGGGAGCAGTGGGTAAGCTTTGACCTCGGCGAAGAGCAGGACATTTACGCAATGGGACTTGCGACGATGTCGGGCGATAAAAGAAAGGCAAAATTTGACATAGAGGTATCGGACGACAACCAAAGCTGGCGTTCGGTTATAAAGGGCGGACTCACGAGCGGCGAAACGCTTATGCCTGATATAATCAAGCTTGACACACATGCGCGCTATGTGAAAATTTTCGGACACGGAAATACGACAAACCTGTGGAACAGTTATACGGAGGTTCGTTTCTATAAAGACGCGGCACAGGCAGACACGGATAAGTCGCTTTGGGACAGATATTTTAACAGCGGCGAGGCTGTTATCGCAAAAGGACAATCGCTGAAGCTTGTTATAAGCGGAATTTTGCCCGACGGAACGGAAACGGCTCTTCCCGAGGATACAAAGCACACCTTTGTAAGCAGTGATAAAAGCGTTGTTTCGGTTGATGAAAACGGAAACGTAAAGGGCGTTAAGGCAGGAGAGGCGCAGATTACGGTTTGCTCATATAATTCACAGATGTATAAGATAAATTATATGAAAGTCACTGTAAAATAAAAATCCGCAAAAAAGCTGTTCGGAGGAACGCAGATGAATATAAATGTTGACAATTTTATCATAGGAGCAGGCCTGTTCGGTATTGGAGCCGCAGTGGCGGCGCCGGAGCGGAGCTTTGCGGCGGAAAGCGGCGGTCTTATCGGCGGCGAGTTTATAAATGCATTCTGCGAGCGCAGTGTATGCTCCGATGAGCCGGAAACGGAATTCGGGCGCACATATAAAAATATTATGCGCGAACGGGGCATAATGTCCGCAAACGGATATATACACTCGGGAGCAGCGATGTATGCGCTGTGTGACATGATTTGCCGGTACGGAGCGGATATGCTTTTGTATACGCGTGTAATAGGGTGTGAGCGTGAGGGAAACGGCGGATATAAAATAACTCTCTTTAACTCGGAAGGATATTCATATGCCTATGCAAAGCGTGTGGTTGACACAAGAGAGGAAGAATATATCAGAAGGTTCGGCGCAAAAGGCGTAAAAAAATACCTTAATGCGGCTGTAAGCCCGATAAACGGTGCCGACGGCGGCAAAGCGGCAGTATATAATCCGCAGAGCGGCATTTATACATACGTTTTTGAGGCGGATATAAATGAGAGCATTATCGATGCAAGAGAGCGTTTTTATGAAAACTGGCTTAAAGGCGGAAACGGCACGCAGGATTATTCGCTGACGCTTTTGTCAAACGCTTTTGCGTACAGATTTGAAGCACCCGTTATACGTGAGGGTGAAAACGGGATTATTTATGCGCCGTCATCATCTTTTGCAAATATACTTGACGCATTTGATGAGGGAGCAAAATTCGGAGGTGCGCTGTGAAACTGTATAAATTGGTCGGCAAAAAAATCATACCCGAAGATACGGACATAAAATTTGAAAAGTCATATGATGTCATAGTTGCCGGACTCGGGACGGCAGGTGCAGTCTGCGCCGTAACGGCGGCAAGACACGGCCTGCGCGTGCTCGGGCTGGAGCGTCTTTGTGCCATGGGGGGCACAGGTACGCTTGGTGCGATAGAGGCGTATTATTTCGGAAATAAGGGCGGAATGTATGAGGAATTTGACAAAAAAGCCCTGAAACTTTCAAAAGTGGCGGAAAGAAAAGAAAACTGCCGCCGTCAGCGTATGGACATAAAGGCGTATGTGCTGGAAAAAGAGGCACAAAGCGCAGGTGTGCAAATCTGCTATGACAGCGAAATAACGGGAGTTTTCGTGCAGGGCAGAACTGTGTGCGGAGCGCTTGTGTACATGAACGGCATACAGCATGCCATCGGCGCAAAATACGTCATGGACGCCACGGGCAATGCCGGCGTATGCGCAATGATTACGGATAAGTTTTACGGCGGACGCTCATATGAGGGAAAGATGCAGCCGTATTCCAACATATCGATACGCAGCCGCGGCGGCTCGCTTTGCAGCCAGAACAAGGACGCAGGCTATGTTGACCCGTCGGACCCGAAAGAGGTCACAAAGGCTTTTCTGAAGGGTGCTTTGCAGCCGAATTGTTATGCAAAAGACCACACGAAGGAGCTTGGCGTTATAACAAATGCGGCGCTTATAGGCTGCCGTGAGGGCGCAAAAATCATGAGTGAGGACGATATCACGGTTGAGGGCTTTTTGGCTGACAAAAAGACGGACAAACCGCTTTTCTACACATGGAGCAATCTTGACAGCCATGCGAAGGATTTGATGTTTGAGGATAAATTTCTGCGCGAGTGGTATGTGGTTTGCGGTCTGTGGGGCGTATGCGTTTCGATAGGCGTGCCGATAGGAGCGCTGGCGCCGAAGGGATTTAAGGGCATAGGCGTATGCGGCAGAGCCATAGGGGCAGACCATGTCATGACGAGCTGTGTGAGAATGAAGCGCGATGTTCAGAAGTGCGGTGAGGCGCTCGGCGTTGCGGCAGCGGTCGCAATAGAGGACGGCGTTGATTTGTGTGATGCCGATTATGATAAAATATCGTCATATCTGAGAAAAACAGGCTGCCTTGATGAAAAAAATTATGTTCCGCTTGCCCACAGAAAGAAAAACGGCGAGGGCGAGGTGTTTGAGTGGCTCAAAGATGAAGAGCAGATAAAGGAGGGGCTTGCCTCTGAAAAACCCGGCACAGCCATATGGTCATGCAAGCGCATTGGAACGTGTATGGCAGACAGACTTGCCGAATGGATACATGCCGATGACGAAAATTTGTGCCGCAGCAGTGCGCTTGCACTCGGGCTGCTCGGCGATACGCGTGCATGCTCGGTTCTGCGGAAAATGGCATCGGAGCCGGATATGTACATACCGAAAACAAGCCTGAAATATGTCCAGGTGCGCGCAGTTTCGGCAATATATCTTCTCGGAGAGCTTGGGGACACACAGTCGGTCGATATATTGGAAAATGTTGTTTGCAAAAACGGAGCGGTATTTGATAAAAAAGATTTTAGGGCAGATGAGCTGTATGCCTTTGAGGGAGATTTGCGGTTTGAACTGGTTTCGTTTGCAATACGCTCTTTATGCCAAATTGCAAAGAAACATAACGAACAGAAGAACCGCATCGTAAAAATATTTGAACAAAGCGTATTTTCCGACGGATTTGAGGCAGGAATAAGTCTGAAGGAAAATACATATATGGTGTATGATTTCTGCGGAAAGCTGCGCGAATATGTGCGCAGGGAGATGGGTTTAAATTAACAACAAGGGCGCCCGTAAAGGGCGCCCTTTCTTTAATGTTTTATAAAAAAAGTTAAAGAAATATTGCATGCAGATAAAATGCCGTATTTGAGCGTTATACATAAATCCGCATTATCGCGTCATAGTCGCCTATACCGGCAAATTTTGCCGCATGCTCGCTAAAATGCAGCCCGAACCCCTTTTTTGCGCAGCTTGCGTATTCGGACAATGCACACAGACACTTTTGATAGTCGGAAGAACTTTTCCTGAGCTCAAGACAAAATTTGTTTTCATATCTGTATAAGGTTGTGTCCGAAAACATCTTGCAGCCGGTATCGCGGAGCATATATGCAAAATCTGCAAGTGTGTTAAAAATAAAGTATTCGCTTTCGGAGGTATCCCCGCGTTTTATTTTATACTGTCCGTTTAAAAGTTTCTGCTTTTTTAACGAACGGGCAATCTGGCGCCGCATGCTTTCAAATTCGGGGCTGACTCTTGTAATAACAAAAACAAAATCATCGCCCTGCGGTCTTGCTTCGACCAGAATGTTTGAGCCCATAAGCTCAACGCCCGTACTGCCGCATGACTGTGCAATAAGCGAAGCAATAAACTCACGCAGCTGCGGAGAATCGGGAGAAATCGCTTTCGGGTTTATGTTCCAGTCATCAAGCTCAACCGGAGAAACTGTTACTTTAATCCTGTCGCTGCCAAACTTTTCAATTTTCATTATAATGTCACCTGCCCTCACAAGAAGAAAATTGCGCATAAAAGCTTCTTCGTAAAACTATTATATTATGAACACCACATTTTTGCCATAACAAAAAAATAACTGTTATATTACTATTACGTAACTAAGACGATATTATACACAAAGAAGCACAAAAAATCAATATAAAATTGTTATTTATTTAACTATATTTGTATTTTTGAAAAACATGTGTTATAATGTGTTGTAATCGGTTTAAGTAAAAGCAAATCTACAGCCGGGTACGGAGCATGATTTGCCGTGGATATACGGCAGAGATGTTTTTTTTGAGGCTGTATGGCAAAATATGAGGCAGACTTTTTTTGTCTGTGCCGCAGCGTCCGCAGTGCGGAGGCTGAAAAGGAGATGAAAGCATGGCATATACTTTTAAAGGCGGTATACACCCCGATGACCACAAAAGGCATACAAGCAGTATTCCGATATATGTTTTGGACGGCGTAAGCGAGCATGTGTTTCCGCTTCAGCAGCATATCGGCGCACCGCTCACACCTGTTGTCGAAATCGGTGAAAAAGTGAATGTCGGAACAAAGATTGCCGATTCGCAGGCATATGTTTCGGCGCCGCTGCACAGCTCGGTTTCTGGAACTGTGAAGGAAATAGAAAAAAGACTTCACCCGAACGGCGCATATGTAACAAGCATTATCGTCGAAAATGACGGACAGTATCTTGTTGATAAAAGCATCGGACCGAAGGGTGATTTGGAAAAACTTACGCCGGAGGAAATTATAAAAATTGTGCGTGAGGCAGGTATTGTCGGCATGGGCGGAGCAGGCTTTCCGACACATGTGAAGCTGTCGCCGCCGAAGGAGAAAAAAATAGATTACGTTATAGTTAACGGCGCGGAATGTGAGCCGTATCTTACGAGCGACCACAGGGTTCTTCTGGAAAGCCCCGATACTGTGCTTTTCGGGCTTAAAGCCGTTATGCGCGTGTTCGGGCTTGAAAGCGGATATATTGCCATAGAGCAGAATAAGCCCGATGCTATACTGAAAATTGAGGGTATGCTTGACAAATATGAAGGCATAAAGCTCTGCGAGCTTAAAACAAAGTATCCCCAGGGCGCCGAAAAGCAGCTTATCAAAGCGATAACGGGCCGTGAGGTGCCGTCGGGCGGACTGCCGGCAGATGTCGGCGCGGTTGTTATAAATGTGGACACTGCGGCGGCAATCGCAACGGCAATCAGAACGGGCATGCCGTCGATAAGGCGTATTGTTACGGTTTCGGGGGACGCTGTTGCAAAACCGGCGAACTTTGAGGTAAGGCTCGGCATGAGCTTTGAGCAGGTGTTTGATAAGGCGGGCGGATTTGCAAAGGAGCCTGTGAAGATAATCATGGGCGGTCCCATGATGGGACAGGCACAGTCGTCGCTTGACGTGCCGGTTGTAAAGGGCACATCGGCGCTTTTGGCATTCAGCGCCGACATGGAGGTATATAACGAAAAGGACGCATGCATACGCTGCGGAAAGTGTGTGAATGCATGTCCCATGAGGCTTATGCCTTTGTATCTTAATATGTATGCACTTGCCGGAGATTTGGAGATGTGCGAAAAATATAATATACTTGACTGCATAGAGTGCGGCGCATGTTCGTATCTGTGTCCCGGAAGGCGGCACCCCGTTCAGAATATACGCGTTGCAAAACAGAAAATTATCGAGAAAAAGCGTGCGGAAGCAAAAAAGGAGTAGGACGGGGATAAAAATTGCAACAAACTTACCAATAAACCTGAGGGGAGGGTGCAGAAGTTATTCTGCAAAGAATTAATATGGCAGACAGAAAATTTATTGTATCGTCATCGCCGCATATCTCGACTGCGGAGAGCACAAAAGCGATAATGCTTGATGTTATAATAGCGCTTTTTCCGGCGTTGGTTGCAGGCTGGTTCTATTTTGGCATAAGAGCGCTGATTGTTACGCTTGTGTGCATTATGTCGTGTGTGGCGGCGGAGTTTGTGTACCAATGGATATACATAGGATTTGAGATTAAAAACAGGAGAAAAACAACTATGAAGGAAGCGCTCACGCTTTCGGCGGACAAAACCGACATAAGCGATTTGAGCGCAGTTGTGACGGGTATGCTGCTTGCCTTCAATCTTCCGGCAACAATACCGTATCCCATGGCAATCATAGGCTCGGTATTTGCGATAGTGATTGTAAAGCAGCTGTTCGGCGGCATAGGCAAAAACTTTGTAAATCCGGCGCTTGCGGCGCGTGCTTTTATGCTTGCCTCATGGCCTGTGGCGATGACTTCGTTTGTATCGCCCGTGATGAGCTTTTCAAAGTATATAACGGGTGTTGATACTGCAACGAGCGCAACGCCTCTCTCGATAATAAAAGAGGGGCTTGAGAGCAGTGCGGCGCCGTCGCTGTACGACGCGTTTTTGGGACGTATCGGCGGCTGTATCGGCGAAACGGCAACGCTTCTTCTGATAGCGGGCGGCTTGTATCTTATGGTAAGGCGCGTGATTGACGCACGCATACCGCTGGCATATCTCGGCACATTTGCGGTTTTGGTATTTTTCTTCGGCGCACAGCCGTACAATATCAATTTTGCGGCATATAACCTGTGCACGGGCGGAATAATGCTCGGCGCAATATTTATGGCGACAGATTATGTTACAACGCCGACAACAAAAGCAGGACACATAATTTTCGGCATAGGCTGCGGCATACTGACGTTTGTAATACGCCGTTTCGGAGGATATCCCGAGGGCACGTCATATGCCATACTGCTGATGAATGTGGTATCGCCGCTTATTGACAAGTATGTTCATCCGAGAAGGTTCGGGGAGGTGTCGAAGCGTGGATAATCAGACAAAAGCTATTTTGAAATATGCGCTTATTCTGTTTGTGATTACCGCGGTCAGCGCTGCATTGCTTGCGTCGGTAAATATGCTCACAGAGGGCAAAATTGCCGAAAATACGGTCAGGGCGGAAAATGACGCACTGCGTGAGGTGATGAGTGAGGCGGCAGAGTTTGAAAGTGTTGACGGCGAAGAGATTTTATCGCTCGGAGAAGAAGGAATACAGGCGGTATATGCGGCAAAAAACGATGCCGGTGAAACTATAGGCTTCTGTGTAAAAACGGCGCACAGCGGCTACGGCGGAGAGATAGTCAGCGTAATCGGCGTTGACAGAGGCGGACTTGTGACGGGAGTAAGCATAATTTCCCATTCGGAAACCCCGGGGCTCGGTGCAAATCTCACAAAAGACAGCTTTAAAGAGCAGTTTGTCGGCAAAGGTGAGGTAAACGTTGTAAAAGCCGGTGCAAAGGACGGCGAGATAAACGCAATATCGGGCGCGACAATAAGCTCAAAAGCAATGGCAGGTTCTGTGAGCACAGCCGTAAGGGCGGCAAAGGCTCTCGGAGCAGGGGATAATGCGGGGGGTGTATCACAGTGAGCAAAAACAAATACCTGAAAACACTTACAAACGGCGTGATAACCGAAAACCCGACATTTGTGCAGCTCATCGGAATGTGTCCGACGCTCGCGGTTACGACAACTCTGCAAAACGGCGTCACGATGGGTATTGCGGCAACATTGGTTCTGGTTGCGTCAAATGCGGCAATATCTCTTCTGAGAAAGTTTATTCCCGACAAAATCAGAATTGCGGCATATGTGGTTATAATAGCAAGCTTTGTGTCGGTTATAGAAATGCTTCTGAAGGCATATCTGCCCGATTTGGCACAGAGCCTTGGCATATTTATACCGCTCATAGTCGTAAACTGTATCATACTTGCGCGTGCGGAGGCTTTCGCATCGAAAAACAGCGTGGGACTTTCGGCGCTTGACGGACTCGGAATGGGACTCGGCTTTACATGTGCGCTTTCGATTATATCGAGCGTGCGCGAAATTCTCGGTTCGGGCACAATATGGGGCGTAAGCATTGCAGGCAAATCGGTATCTCCGATGACAATGTTCATACTTCCTCCCGGCGGATTTATAGTTCTCGGAATAATAATAGGAATGATTCAGCTCATAAGGGCGTCGAATAAAAAGAAAAAAGGCGGTGACGCATAATGGTGGCAGAGCTTTTTACGATATCACTTACCGCGATACTGATTGAAAACTTTGTTTTGGTAAAGTTTTTGGGCATATGTCCGTTTCTGGGAGTATCAAAGCGTGTTGATACGGCTCTCGGCATGGGCTGTGCGGTTGCATTTGTAATGACGCTTGCTTCGGCAATGACATATGCTGTGTGGACATATATGCTCGTTCCGCTGCACCTTGAGTTTTTGCAGACAATAGCATTCATACTTGTAATTGCCGTATTGGTGCAGTTTGTGGAAATGGTTCTGCAAAAGATGATGCCGTCATTATATAGTGCGCTCGGAATATATCTGCCGCTTATAACGACAAACTGTGCCGTGCTCGGTGTGGCGATACTCAACATCGATAAAGGTTATAGCTTTATAAGTTCAATTGTTTACGGCCTCAGCGCTGCGATAGGCTTTACGCTTGCGATAGTGCTTTTTGCCGGAGTGCGTGAGAGAACGGCGTTTTCAAAGCCGCCGAAATGCCTCGAAGGATTTCCTGTAGCGCTTGTGAGCGCGGGACTGATAGCGCTGGCATTTATGGGCTTTTCGGGATTTAAAATCTGAATGCGGACGGTCTTTTAAAAACAGAAGGGGAGTGGAATTATGCAGATATTAACGGCTCTTGCCATTCTCGGCGGACTCGGGCTTTTGTTTGGGGCATTGCTCGGTTTTGCGTCAAAGGTGTTTCATGTTGAGAGCGATGAAAGAGTTGATAAAATAGTAAGCTGTCTGCCCGGGGCAAACTGCGGCGGATGCGGATATGCCGGCTGTTCAAATTTTGCACAGGCGGTTGTAAACGGTGAGGCAAGCTACTCCGGCTGCGCCGTATGCAATGCTTCACAGCGTGCCCAAATTGCCGAAATAATGGGCGTGAGCGCAGATGAGGGAAAGCGCATGTGCGCGTCGGTTATGTGCAGCGGCGCCGAAGGTATTGCTGAGGAAAAATACACATATTACGGCGTGAGTGACTGCAACGCGGCAATGCGGCTCGGCGGCGGCCAGAAGAAATGTGCATATGCCTGTCTGGGGCTCGGCACATGTGTAAAGGTGTGCAAATTCGGCGCAATATCCGTTGAAAACGGGGTTGCGGTTGTTGACAAAGAAAAATGCACAGCATGCGGAATGTGCATAAAGGCATGTCCGAAGCATGTGATTGAGCTTTTGGATTATGACGCACAGCGGGTTGTGAAGTGCAAGTCGCAGGATAAGGGTGCGGTTGTGACAAAAGCGTGCCGTGCCGGCTGTATAGGCTGCCGCATGTGTGTGAAGGTTTGTCCGACCGACGCGATATCGGTGGAAAATAACCTTGCAAAAATCGATACGGAGAAATGCATTAACTGCGGAGAATGTAAAAACAAGTGTCCGCGCGGCATTATAATATGATACGGAACGGGGATTGGCTTTTATGAAATTCAGTGAGGTTTTCGGACCGCTAAAATGGCACATGGTATCATGTGCGGCGGTATTTTATCTGCTGCCGCTGCTGCAGTTTGCCGTGCCGCAGGAATATGCGCCGCAGTTAGCGATGTTTATAAACGGCGCAAACTCGGCAGTGATAACAGTAACGAGTATAATACTGACGATACGCAGCGGATTTAAATGGTATTATGCGTTTGTGGTATTTTTCCTGTATATGCCGTCGGTGATGATATATTACAACTTTTCGGCGCTGATAAGTGCGGTTTCGTATTTTGTGATGACATATATCAGCCAGATAATAGGTGTTATAATAGGAAAAATTATAGAAAGAAATGCATGAGATAAATATATTAATATAATATAAGGAAAGAAGAGGAAGAAAAATGAGTAAAGAAAGAATGAATAAGGCATTTACTTTTACAAATGAGCTTGAGTTTGAGGATTTGGGAGGCGGAGTTAAGCGCAAAGTGCTTGCATACGGCGAAAATATGATGCAGGTTGAGGTGCATTTTGAAAAAGGGTCAATCGGTGCAATGCACAGCCACCCGCACACACAGCTTACATATGTGCTTGAGGGCGCGTTTGAATTTACTGTGGGCGATGAAAAGAAGGTTGTCAGAAAAGGGGACACACTCTATAAAGTTCCGGATATTATGCATGGCTGTGTATGTCTTGAAAAAGGAATTTTGCTTGATACGTTTGCACCGTACAGAGAGGATTTTCTCAAATAAATTTCCATATCGGCTGTAGGACGCATAACGGGGCTTCGGCAAAATGATTTTATTTTACCGAAGCTTTTTTTCTTAGTAAAAGCAGTACAAATTACGCACGGATTATATCGGTTTGGGCAATGTTTACATATTGCGGCAGGGTGTATTGTGCAAAAATAACGATAAAAAATTTATGTAATTAAAATGTAATCTAAAGGGAAAATGAAAAAGCGATTGTGTATAAAAAATACAAAACACAATATATAGTTGCATCGTATAAAAATTTATCCATATATGGATTGATAAGGGAAAAAATCAAAAAAATTTTATAAAAATGTAATAAAAAAACTTCTTTTTTGTATTGATTATTATGTAAAAACGAGTTATAATATACACGAGTATTTATGATAAGTTAATGCTCATACGCATTTGCAGCCGCAAAAGTATGAAACTGTGTACATATGATAAAAAACGGCTGTAAGGCGGAGTGCCGGCAGATGTGCGCAGAAGGTGCGGCGCGCATATTTGCAGACAGGACGAAGGTATTAATTTTTTAACAAAATTCAATGTATACACTTTGAAGGGGGTAAACCAATGAACACTTTAAAACGTATAGCGTCATTGGCTCTTATAGCCGTTATGATGCTGCAGGTTGCGGTCTTTGCCGCTCCGGTGCCGGAAGATGTAATCGGCACAGAGTATGAGGCTGCCGCTTCGATGCTTTGCGCATTGAATATTATGGTCGGTGACGGAACGAACTTCAATCCCGACGATAATATTACAAGAGCGGAGTTTGCGCAGATTATGATGAAGAGTCTTGCGCTTGATTCTGCTGCGAAGGCATTTCAGCCCAAAGGAATATTCAGCGATGTTCCGCCGAGCAACATTTTTGCTCCGGCTATAGAACTCGGAGCCGGCATAGGCGCTATCAAGGGCTATGGCGACGGAATATTCGGACCTGATGACAACGTGCTCGGTACAGAGGCGGTAAAAATGATGACATTTGCCGCAGGTCATGATGTTACGGCTGACGCAAATGGCGGATATCCCGCAGGATATATGTCCGTTGCTATGGAAATCGGTATGCTCAAGGGTATAGCAGGAATTGATTTTTCTGTTCCGATGAAAAGAGGTCAGGCTGCAATTCTGTGCGCAAATACGCTGAAGGTTGATATGAAGAAGAAAGTTTCCGACGGCGGAACGATAAAATATGTTCAGTATCCGGACGTAAACCTTCTTTCTGAAAAGCACAGCGTGTATAAGGCTGAGGGTCTTGTTTCGGCAAACGATGTTACAAGCCTGTGGGGTTCAAGCTCACTGCGCGAGGGCAGAGTTCAGATTGAAACAGGTACGACAAACGGCATATACATAGCAGGCGAAACAACAATTTCGGGTGCTTTGGGTAAGTATGTAAAGGCATACTATAAGTACGATAAAGACTCGGACGAGAACACAATCGTTTCATACGAGGTTACAAGCAATAAAAACGAAGTTGTTACAACTGAGCTTGAGAACATTGAGTATGATAAGGTTACTGCAAACAACATCGAGTACTGGGAGGATAAGGATAACGATAACCGTACAAAAGATGTTGACATTGCAAGCACGCCGTCGATTATCTTCAACGGTGCTACAAGATCGAGAAACAACAATGTTGTTGATACATTTGCCGAGATAGACGGCAAAAAGGGCAGTGTTACATTTATAGACAATAACGGCGACGGTGTAATGGAAATTATAAATATTACGGCGTTTGATACGATAGTTGTTGAGAAGATTAACACGAAGGATTACATACTGACAGACAAAATAGGTACATATAACAGTGCCGGAAACAATGTAAAGAAGAATGTTACAATCGATGTAGCTTCATCAAACGTAACTGCAAGCATCACAGATGTTGACGGTGCAGAGATGGAGTTTGAAGACATCGGTATCGGCGACGTTCTTTCCGTAGCGCTCAGCGATGAGGGCAGCGGACGTCAGTATGCAACGGTTGTCGTTTCGCAGGACAGTGTTGACGGTACAGTTGAGTCACTTGGCAAAAAGGACGGCAAGTACACAATTACAGTTGACGGCGAAAAGTATGAGATAACAGATTCATACTTTGATTACATCACAAAAGGTCAGGGCTTTGCTCTCGGCATAAACTCACTTAAAGTAAAAATCGGCAACAGCGGCGAATTCTTCCTTGATTCGTTCGGTAGAATTGCTTATGACAGCCTCACAGGTGTAAGCGAGGACGCAATATTCGGTTTCCTCAGACAGGCTGCTTCGGGTAAGGGCGCAGACACATCGCTCATGCTGAGAATTTATGCAGACGGTGAGTATGTGGATTATTCTACAGCATCGAAGGTTGAAATCGACGGTAAAATGTACAAGGGTGAAAGTGAAATCAAAGCAGGTCTTCAGATATCGCTGGATTACATCAACACCAAGATGAACTACTATACCGGCGTATCCGATATGACGCCTTTGCTGTTTGAGCTTGACGCAGACGATAAGGTAAAGAAGATTGATACACCTTATATGGGTTCGGAAGAGTCAGAATATTCACTGCAGCCGGCTAAGGGCAAAAAACTTGAATATGAAACAAACGTAACATACATGAAGGGTACATCTTCACTCGGCGGAACAATGTACAAAATCGGCACATCGGCGCCGATTATAAGACTCCCCGGTAATTACGGTGATTTGGACGACATAAAGAAAATTTCGACAATTAAGCCGAGCAGTCTTTCTACTGACAAAGAGGGAACACCGTTTATGCTGATGCTTACAACGGATCCTGATAAGTATAACGTAGAGTATGCGGTTATAAAGGATAAGGGCGGCAGCACAGTAAGCCCGACCGATTCGCAGTATCATGATGCACAGATGCTTGTAATTTCCGAAGTAATGCAGTGCCTTGATGATGACGGAAATAAGACGCTTATGATTTCCGGTCTTATGGAGGGTGCGCCCAAGGAATATATAATCGATTATGACTATTATTCACAGGGCAAATTCTATGAAGCGATTTGGACAAAGGGTACAGAAGGATATGCAACAGCTGAAAGTCTCAAAGATTCTTCGCGTGCGCAAAACGTTGTTATCCCGGGTGATGCAATAAGAGTATGGGCAAATGATAAGGGTCAGATTGCTTTGGCAAGACCGGTATTCCTTTCGGATGCAAAGATATTTAAGGCTGATGACCAGGGCGGTACAGACTCGTTTGATCGTTACAGAGGTTTGGATATTGCGGTTGTAAACGAAATCGACGGAAACGACGGTAAGATGAGATACCTTATTCCGAAGAAAGCGTCAAGCGGCAACGATCAGGCAACAGTAATGCTCAACACAGAAGATGGCTTTGTAATAAGCACAACTTCAAAGCACTCGACTGTTCCGGCGCTTACGCTGTATGATACGGTCAATAAGGAATATCTCTTCGGAGATACAGGAATGGCTACAGACGAAATATATGATATGTCTAAGTTTAAGATTATGGTATATGATGCAAGCAAAGCATCGGGTCAGCAGGTAACAGCCGGCGATGTATCGGATGTATACGATACAACTTCGGGCAAAGAGCCTGCAAGTTTGGTAATCATGCAGTTCCGCGGCGGTTCAAACGGTAACACGGCTCCGAAAGGTATGTATATTATCAAATACTAATCCGCATAAGAGTTTAAAAAAGCATAATACAAACACTGCCGTGCCGAGGTGCGGCAGTGTTTTTGCATTTGAAAACGCATTGTGAAAGATAATTCTGCTGCAAAGCTGCAAATTTTTGCAAAGACGTATAATTTCGGTTTTTATATTGTTTTTTGACAGAATGTGTAGTATAATATATACAATACTTATAGGAAAAGTAAGCTGAGGTGATACGAATGAGTATACCGAATATTCTCACAATTGCACGGCTGTGCCTTATGCCGGTATTTCTTGCGGTATACTTTTCACCGTATGAAAACGCACGTCTGTGGGCAATGGGAGTGCTTGTGGTTTCATTTATAACCGACGCACTGGACGGCTATATAGCGCGGAAATTTAATCAGATAAGCGATTTGGGGAAAATACTTGACCCCATGGCGGATAAGGTGATGCAGATTACGGTGCTTTTGTGCCTTGCGCTGTATAATAGCAAGCTTGTGTGGGTTGTGGTGTTTGTTTTTGCAAAGGACGCATTGCTCGGCATAGGCGCAATATATATGCACAGGCGCGGTGTTATTGCCCAGGCAAACTGGGCGGGGAAAACCGCCTGTTTTGTGAGCCTTGCGGTATCGCTCATACTCATATTTCCGTTTACAAGCCCGATATCGGACGGCATTGTGACTTTGCTCGGCATAACAGTTGCCGCCGTGAATGCGTATGCATTGGTTTCGTACACAATAGTTTTTTTTAAAAAAGCATACGGCAAGCCGAAGCTTGTGCGCAATAAATAAGATTTCAGAGTGATTTTTTTGAGCTTGCGGAAGTTTATATGAAGGAAAAAACGAAAAAAATCAAAAAAAGCTTGCATTATTGAATAATATGTGTTAAAATAAATATTGCTTTGTAACGAAAAGCTAAAATAAAGTTTAATTTCGTCATTGACGACAGTTATAGGTACAGGCTATAACAGTAGGAGGTGTAATACAAGATGGCAAAGTGTGATTTGTGCGGCAAGGGTGTTACTTTCGGAATAAAAGTAAGTCACTCGCATAGAAGAAGCAACCGTGCATGGAAGCCGAACGTGAGAACGGTTAAGGCTGTTGTGAACGGAAACCGCAAGACAATGCATGTATGCAGCAGATGTCTGCGTTCGGGCAAGGTTGAAAGAGCCGTTTGATTTTGGTTAAAATGTATTTTTAACAAAAAAATAATCCGCACGGATATCCGCGCGGATTATTTTTTTGCGCCGACTTTTGTAAAAGGCGCAAAGGAGTGTCTGAGCCGCCCCGACAGGGGGTATTATACGTTTGCGGCAGGGCGGCTTTTCATATGAAACGATTTATTATGCTTATCAGAGGTTTTGGGTAAAGCGATTAGTCGTTACAGCAGCAGCAAACGATGATGAGGATAAGGATTATCCAAAGAATCCAGTTACCGCCGTCCTCGCCGCAGCCATTAAAGAAGCAGCCCATAATGAAACCTCCTTTCGCCGGTTTTACAAGTCAATCCGAAGAAAATTTTGATGTTTTCCGTTTTGACTGTTGTAATACCATAATATGACGCGGCATAAATTTGGTTACAAAGGCGGATAAAAATTTTTCAAAAACGGGTAAGACCAAAAATGGCATAAAAAAGGAGCTCTCCGAAAAAAACGGGAACTCCCTGCGCTATGATATTCATGAAATGTCAGCCTTCTATTTTAACGCCCTTCTTATACAAAATCGACAGCAGCTTTTCACTCGGCTCAAACTTAAGCTTATAAACCTTTCCGCCGTCGCGGAAAAAGCAGACATAAGTATTTGCCGATGAAAGCGACTTTTTCGCATTATAGCGCCCGTCACATTTACCGTGTTTTGCCGAAGACTTGCTGTGGAACGATATATAGTCGATTGAGTCGATATATATTTTCACAATGAGCTTTTCGTTGTCACCGAGCTGCGATGAGATAATAAGCTCGTTTCCGACAATCGAATATTCATAGTTTGAAATAACATTGCGCACCAGAATATACACACCCGATGCGGCAATCAGTATGACCGCAAGCTGAAACAGCGAACTGTACGGCAAATTAAAATACATGATGGCAGAATCAACCGCCCCCATAAGCAGCAGTGCGCTGCCGATTATGCCGATTACCAAAAATATAGTTTTGCCTATAGGCTTCACATTTTCTTTATACATAAAAATCTCCATTCCGCCGCCGTATGCCGGCACAAACAGTAACAAATTTTTTTATCCGCAGCATAAAAATTATAATAAAGCGAATAGCTACAAAGCACATCATAACACAATCGGAGAATAAAAACAAGCCCTATTAAAAAAAAGAATAAAAATGTGTTGATTTACGCATATAAAATGACGTATAATATATATCAAGCATGAATAAAGATATAAAATTCAATAAAAAAGCGAATTTTAGAAAAATCTGAATTTTGAAAAAATTTGAAAGGCAGGAGATTGTAATGGAACAAATTCTTGAAATTCTGGAGAAAAACAGCAAAATTACGCCGGAGCAGATTGCGGTTATGCTGGACGAAAATCCGGCACAGGTTGCCGCCGCCATAAAGCAATATGAGGACGAAGGCGTTATATTGGGATATAAAACGGTTATAAACTGGGAAAAAACGATGAAGGAATATATCACGGCTTTTATTGAGCTGAAGGTTGCGCCGCAGTTTGGGGAGGGGTTTGATAAAATTGCAAAAAAAATATATCAGCATGACTGTGTGACAAGCGTTTATCTGATGAGCGGCGGATTTGACCTTGCGGTATTCATAGAAGGCAAAACGCTCAAAGAGGTATCTTTGTTTGTGTCGGAGAAGCTTGCGCCGATGGACAGCGTTATCAGCACGGCGACACATTTTATACTGAAAAAATATAAGGACGGGGGAGTTGTATATACGCATGAACCCGACGACGAAAGAAGGGTGATAACCCTATGAGTAATTTCGATATGAAAAGCGTGATTTCGCCGACGGTGGCAAACATGGCGCCGTCGGGAATACGCAAATTTTTCGATATAGTTGCTGAAATGAAGGGCGCAATTTCGCTCGGCGTGGGTGAGCCTGACTTTATAACGCCGGCACACATACGTGAGGCGGGCATAACCTCGCTTGAGGACGGACATACCTATTATACGTCGAATGCGGGACTCAGCGAGCTGCGCAAAGAAATTGCACTGTATCTGAAACGTAGATTTGATTTGAGTTATGACGGCGCACATGAGGTGCTTGTGTCCGTCGGCGGAAGCGAAGCGATAGATTTGGCTTTGCGTGCAGTTATCACGCCGGGAGATGAGGTGCTTATTCCCGAACCGAGCTTTGTGTGCTATAAGCCGGACACACAGCTTGCGGGCGGTGTCGCGGTTCCTCTCGAAACAAAGGAGGAGGATAACTTTGTTCTGACTGCCGACACACTGCGCCGTGCAATAACGGATAAAACAAAGGCGCTCATACTTCCTTATCCCAACAACCCCACCGGCGGAATTATGAAAAAAGAGCATCTTGAGGCGATTGCAAAGGTGCTTGAGGGGACAAATATAGTTGTAATTTCAGATGAGATATATGCCGAGCTGACATATGGCGAGGAGAGGCATTGTTCAATTGCATCAATCCCGTCAATGCGTGAGCGCACAGTGATTGTGAGCGGCTTTTCAAAGGCGTATGCCATGACCGGCTGGCGGCTTGGATATGCATGCGGAAATGCGGACATAATTGCTGCCATGACGAAAATTCATCAGTATGCGATAATGAGTGCGCCGACAACAAGCCAGTATGCGGCGATTGAGGCGCTGAGAAACGGTGACGGCGATATAGAAAAAATGAAAACGGAATATAACCGCCGCCGCAGATATATAGTTGACGGCTTCAGAAAGATGGGGCTGAACTGTTTTGAGCCGCTCGGCGCATTTTATGTATTTCCGTGCATAAAAAGCACCGGCATGGGTTCGGAGGAGTTCTGCGAAACGCTGCTCCGCGAGGAAAAGGTCGCGGTTGTGCCGGGCAATGCATTCGGAGAAAGCGGCGAGGGATTTGTGCGCTGTTCGTATGCATATTCGGTCGAAAACATAAAAGAGGCACTTGAGCGTATAGAGCGTTTTGTTAAAAAGGTAAGAGCGGAGAAATAAAAAGGGGAAAGTCAGATGACAATATTACTGCTGGTCGTTATATATATAGCCTTTGTCGGACTGGGAATACCGGACTCATTGTTCGGCACGGCATGGCCGGCGATATATCCCGAGCTTAACCTGCCTGTTTCGGCAGCGAACTATGTAACGTTTCTGATAAGCTGCGGTACGGTTTTTTCAAGCCTTATGTCGGCAAGAGTGATAAACCGTTTCGGTACGGCAGTTGTTACGGCAGCGAGCACAGCTATGACGGCAGCGGCACTTTTGGGCTTTATGCTTTCAAACAGCCTTGTATGTTTCTGCCTGCTTGCAATACCGCTCGGACTCGGTGCCGGCGCAGTCGATTCGGGGCTTAACAATTACCTTGCGCTGCATTATAAGGCATCACATATGAGTTATCTGCATTGCGCCTACGGTGTCGGGGTATCGCTTAGCCCGTACTTGATGTCGGTCGCACTTGCCGGCCCTGAGGGGTGGCGCGGCGGCTATATGTGGGCATTTACAATTCAGGCGGTGATTACGGCTGTGACGGTAGTGTCGCTTCCGTTGTGGAAAAAGGTACAAAAGGCAGAGCTTGCGGAAAACACAAATGATACAGGTAAAAACGCGGACACATGCAATGTGCGCACAGTTGGGTTTGCGGAACTTTTTAAAAATCCGTGTGTGAGAGCGTCGGCGCTGGTGTTTTTCGGCTCATGTTCGCTTGAGTTTACATGCGGCATATGGGGCAGTACGTTTCTTGTGAATAACTGTGACGTGAGCGTTGAGGCGGCAGCCGCCGCGGTGACATTTTATTATGTCGGAATGGCGCTGGGCAGATTTTTGTCGGGAGTATTTGCAGATAAAATTTCAAGCGAAAAAATTATAATAATAGGTCAGATTATTACCTTCACGGGTGCGGCGGCACTTATTTTTCCGATACCGCCGGCAGCCGCAGCGGCAATGCTGTTTTTAATCGGGCTGGGTAATGCGCCGATATTCCCGAACATGATACATCTTACGCCGAAAAACTTCGGTGCAGATGTATCACAGTCTGTTGTCGGGGTGCAGATGGCGGCAGCGAATACGGGAATTATGATTATGCCGCCGCTGTTCGGACTTATGGCACAGTATATAGGTGTATCGGTGTTTGCGCCGTATTTGCTCGTTCTGTTTGCAATTATGGCGGCAGGGTCGCTGATTTTATCAAAAAGGCAGCGCAAAAACAGCAAAGGTCTATGACTTTTTCTGTCTTATTTTATTTTTTGTATTAAGATATTCGGGGCGTTTTACAGACAGGTACCTGTTTGTGAAAATGCCCTTTGCTGCGTCAAGGGGGCTAAAAGGTGCGTATGGGGCAAAATACGGGGTTTTGATTGAGGTGTCGGATATGATAGAGAGCACAAACAGAAAAAGTCCGCATATAAGCCCGAAAAGTCCGAAGAGGCTTGTTATGAGTATCAGCCCGAATTTCAGCATGCGCACGGCGTTTGTAAGGTTGTAGTCGGGGGCAATATATGAGCTCATGAGCGACAATGCCGCCACAACAAGGATGACGGGACTGAATATACCTGCGTCAACGGCTGCCTGACCGACGACGATACCGCCGACAATACCCATGGCAGAGCCGATGTTGCGCGGTATGCGGATAAGCGATTCGCGCAGAATTTCTATAAGCAGTTCCATCAGTATAACCTCTGTAACAACCGAAAACGGAACTCCGGCGCGCCCAGATGCAAGCATCATGGAGTAGGCTGTCGGCAGTGCGCCGGCATGAAAGCCCACGAGCGCCATATAAAAAGAGGTGACCGTGGCGGATATGAATATCGATATTATGCGCAGTATTTTTGAAAATACGGCAAAATATACGTTGTCACATTCATCGTCGCTTGACCATAAAAACTCTATGAGCAGTTTTGGCAAAATGAGCGCGACGCCGCTTCCGTCAAGAATGAGCACGATTTTGCCCTCAAGCATTGCTCCGCATGCGATGTCTGAGCGCTGTTCAAGCCCTGCCTGGGGGAAAAGGGCAAATTTTTTGTCGTTTAAAAACCATTGCAGCTTTGCCGATTCCATAATACCGTCAACATTGATTGTTTCGATGCGCTTTCTGATTGTGTCAACATATTCGTCATTTGCAATATCGCCGATGTATGCCATAAGCAGCGAGGTTTTTGTGCGGCGGCCGATTGTGTGGGTTTCAAGCTTCAGAGAGGGGTCTTGTATGCGGTAGCGTATGAGCGATATGTTTGCGTCAAGATTTTCCGTGAAGGAGTCCTTTGCACCCCATATGGAGTAGTTTAGCTCTGAGGCGGCAGGAGAGGTTCTCTCGACTTTTTTTAAATTTATTTCGATTGCCGCCGTATCATTTTCAAAAAGCACCGCCGTCATACCTGCCAGAACGCGTTCACGCACTGTCTGTTCGTCATATATAAGTTTGCAGTCGTCGGAGGTTATTACGGAATGCATGACATATTCCGCGCTGAGCGAGCTGTCGGAAAAATGCTTTTGCAGCGGCCTTATGACGCTGAGTGTGAGAAGGTCGATATCGTTTAACTGTTTTACATATATTATATATATTTCGCCGTATGTGCCCTTCAGCGTACGCATAGTGACGAAGTTGTTTTGCTTCATGTCGCTGCATATCTTTTTTGCATTCGTTATTGCCATAGTCTTTTACCTCGGTATTATAATTTTCGTCTGAAGTTTCCGTGCCGGGATTTACCTTGCGGAAATGATTTTCACTTTATCTGTCGAAACCTGCACCGAGAAAGCCATGTCCGAAATAATGCTTTGCCAGTCAAGAGTATCAAATTTGCTGCGGTTTTTGCGCTGATATGATTTATGCAGCTTCAGAAAATCACAGCCGTACTGTTTTGCTGCGGCAAAAATTTCATTTACCTCGTCTGATATAATCTCCTCAGTGCGTGATTTTATATATTCGGCGCTGCCTTCGGCGGCTGTGCCGGATTTCGGCGGTGTGACGGTTATATCAAAAAGGAGCGATATGTCCGCGTGAAGTGTGCCGCCGTACTTATAAACGTCAATGTATCTTTTTTTCATGTCCGTTTTCACCGAATACATGCTTTCGTTTGATACAGCTATGTTGTAGCTGCCTTTTGCGGATTTGCCGGTGATATAATTGAGCGATGTGCCTTTTGCGGCGCCAAGTGATCCGATTTTTCTGTCATGGTTAAATATACTGTAGCCCGATACACTCATAACGTCATCATTTATTTCGATATCGGGCACGGCAAAACCGACCTGACGGTATGCGCGTGCCTCCCATATGTCGGAAAGTGTGCAGCCCGTCATCATTTCCTCACCGCCGAGCGTGTGCACGATGCTTTCGGCGGCAAATCCGCCCGAAAAGTCGTTTACGGCTTTAAAGCCGACTATAAGGCGCGGGTCGGACGATGATGTGAACACATTTACGCTTGACCTGCAATCGGGAAGCGTGCTTATATAGTCAAAAAACTCGCCGCAGCCTTCGCGCGCATAGCTCTCGCCTATCACAACCGCACGCATGCCGCCGTAAAAAAGTGTGTGGTCGGCACTCGTGCGCAGCGATTGTATGGCGCCGGGCAGAGTCGGGGCGCGTGCTCCGATGTAGTTCACGGGGTTATCTGCCATGCTGTCTGACAGACTGCGCACATTTGCCACACCGCCGCCAAGGAGAATGTCATCATCGATTTTGCAGACAAAATGCGATGTGAGTATGTCCATGTTTTCAAGCTCGGTGTAACCTGTGCATGAACAAAGGGGCAAAAGAAGCGTGGCAGCGGCGCATACGATAAAGATCTTATACTTTCCCATGCTTTCGCACCTCCGATAAAATCAGTATAATAATGGGAAAAATAAAGACAAGCGCTGTTCCTGCGGTTTTGCATAAGGCTGTCATGCAGCCGAACGCCTGCGATATGCCGGACATTGTGTTTGCCAGAATAAATACTGCCGCCGCGATAATGTACGCACAGGTGCGCGTGCTTTTTTCGCCGAACTTTCTTTTTAGGTACACATGCGGAATTGAGCATATACAGCATGAGGCAGGGAGCAGCAGAAGCGTCCATGTTATGATGAAAATAATGTCGGCACGCTGTATAAATGTAAAGCGCGATATGTCAAAGGCTTTCATTGAAAGAAGCATTGCATCGGGATACAGAGCTGTCTGCACAGGTCCGAGCGCCGATATGCATGCTTCGCATATCAAAACGAGCACAGCTCCGGCAAACAGGACAGAGCCGGCAGACACCAAAACGCTGTGTTTGTTTTGGCTGCTCTGCGGTATTATTGCAAGGACGCCTATGCCGAAGAAGAAGGGCGAACACCGGGTGAGCGCGCTTAAAAGCCCGTTTTGCACAACCTCCGGCTCCGCTAGTGGCTCAAGGTTTGATGTATCGCCGTAAAATACCATAACAGCGCGGATTGTTATGAGCGTAAATACGGTTATTGCGCCGAGAAAGCCTGTAAGACGTATTATGCTTGTGAAGTTTTTTGACATTGCGGCTGCACATGTAAAGCAAATCAGCGCCGAAATGAGGCGATAGCTCGTATTTGGAAGAATCCATGCCGAAACGATATGCGAAAAATACGAAACGGTAAGTCCCGAGAATATCAGGTAAAACAGCGCAAAAAGAAACGAGAAAATTTCTCCTGCGGCTCTGCCGGCAGCTTTTACGGATATATCATACAGTGTTGCACCTTCGTTTCGGCGCATGATGAAACATAAAATAAGCGCGCCTATGCAAAAAATAACCGAATTTGCGGCAGCAGCGAGCCATGCGCCTGTGGAAAGCTCAGCGGCGCCGGTGTGGGCAATTCCGAAAATTCCGATGCCGAGTACCGAAATCAGGCACATGAAAAATATTTGTCTGTCATATACAAATGATTTCATAGCTCCTCCAAAAAGATAGGATATGAATATACTGTCCGAAAAGACAAAAAATATGTATAAATGCAGACGCTTAAAGCTTTAAAAATTTTAAAATGTGTGATACAATATAAAAATAAAAGATAATATGGAAGGTGTGACCGGTTATGAAAACGGCGGTAGTGGGACTTGGACTGATAGGAGGTTCCGTTGCAAGACGGCTGAGGGGTTTTCGCGGCACAAAAATTGCCGCGTGCGATACGGATACGGAAACGCTTGCTCTTGCAAAGACTGACGGGGTGATTGATGAGGGAAGCACACATGCGGATATCATATCCGATGCGGATTTTATAATACTGTGCATGTATCCGCAGCTTAATATTGATTTTGTGCGTGAGAATTTGTGCCGTATAAAGTCCGGCGCGGTCATATGCGATGTGTCGGGCATAAAGGGCTATATAACAAAAGAAATCGCAAAATTTTTGCCGCATAATATTGATTTTGTTGGCGCACACCCTATGGCAGGGCGTGAGGTCAGCGGATATAAAAGCTCTACGGATACGCTGTTTGACAATGCTTCGTTTATAATAACGCCGACGGAGTCAAACCGTCCCGAGAGCATTGCGCTTGTGCGCGAGTTTGCGTCATATATAGGCTGCCGCCATGTTGTGACGACATCGCCTGAGGAGCACGACGAGATGATTGCATATACAAGCCAGCTTATGCATGTTGTTGCGGCGGCTCTGTGTGATAATCCGATGCTGGAGAGGTCGGCGTGCTTCAGTGCGGGAAGCCTGCGCGACTGTACCCGTGTGGCGGTGCTGAATGAGAAAATGTGGAGCGAGCTGTTTTGTGAAAACAGTACTGCGCTTTGCAAAAGGATTGATGAAATGCAGCAGAGTCTTGAAAAGATAAAAACGGCTGTTGCGGCAGAGGACAGAGAGGAACTTGAGAAGATTATGCGCCGTGTTACGGAAAGAAAGAAAAAATATCTTATGGAGCAGTCGAAGTGACAGGCGTCTTTGTATAAAACACATTTACGGCTGTGCGCGGCATGTGAAGTTAACAAAGCTTGCTTTTTTGTTGAAACCTGCTTTACAAGACGCGTATTATTTGCTATAATTATATAAGAACGGATTATGGAAATTGTTACCTTTGGAAAAATTTCCTATACCGGCATTAAACCAATATATGAAAAATATATGAAAGGAAATGGGCAGTATGAATATTTCAATCACAAAAACTACTTCGCCTAAGCAGAAACCGACGCAGGGGAAGCTTGGCTTCGGTAAGATAGCTACCGACCATATGTTTATGATGAACTACACGGAGGGAAAGGGCTGGCATGATGCAAGAATTGTGCCTTATCAGAACATTTCACTCGCACCTTCGGCGATGGTGTTTCACTACGGACAGGAGATGTTTGAGGGCTTAAAGGCATATAAGGGCGTTGACGGCAAAACAAGGCTTTTCCGCCCCGATATGAACGCAAAAAGAGCGAATGCGTCGAATGACAGACTTTGCATACCGCAAATTCCCGAAGAGGATTTTGTGGAGGCGGTGAAGGCGATTGTAAAAATGGACGAGGACTGGATTCCGACACAGGAGGGAACCTCGCTTTATATAAGACCGTTTATTATTGCAACAGACGAGTTTTTGGGTGTTGCACCGTCTGAGACATATCTGTTTATAATAATCCTCTCACCGAGCGGAGCATATTACGAAAGCGGACTTGCTCCTGTAGGCATATGGATTGAGGACGACTATGTAAGAGCGGTAAGAGGCGGCATAGGCTATGCAAAAACAGGCGGAAACTATGCGGCAAGCCTTGCGGCACAGGTTAAAGCGCATGACGACGGATATTCGCAGGTGCTGTGGCTCGACGGCGTTGAGAGAAAGTATATAGAAGAAGTCGGCGCAATGAACATTTTCTTCAAAATTGACGGCAAGATTGTTACTCCCATGCTCAACGGAAGTATTTTGCCCGGTATCACCAGAAATTCCGTAATAAATGTATGCAAGAGCTGGGGATATGACGTTGAGGAAAGAAAAATTTCCGTTGATGAGCTTATCGAGGCACAGAAGAGCGGAAAGCTTGAGGAGTGTTTCGGCACAGGCACGGCGGCAGTTATATCGCCTGTCGGAAAGCTTCGCTATAAAGACGACGTGATGATTATAAATAATAACGAAATCGGCGAAGTAAGCGCTAAGCTCTATGACACAATTACAGGCATACAGTGGGGCAAATGCGACGATCCGTTCGGCTGGACGGTTGTTTTATAATTAAAAATGATATAAGGAAATAAAGGGCTGAAAAGGCAAAGGGTCACAATGAAATTATTGTGACCCTTTTTTAATGTGAATTATATAATTAATTCACCTTACTGTTATCAATAGCATAATCCAATAAAATATTAATCAGCTCATTTCTTGAGCGGTTTGTTTCTTCCGATAATTTATTCAGCTTATTTACAGTTTCTTCTTTAATCCTGACAGAAAAAGTTTTATAACTGTCCTCGCCTTTGATTTTCTTTTTATTTATAATGAGTTTATCCTCCATAACAATCTCCATTCCGCCGCCCTGCGCGGCACAAGTAATAATTAAACTTCTCTTATCGGCGGGGGGAAGCAATGATAAGAGATTATTACGCTCATGTGCGTTTTTGAAGACAAAGCCTTCAGGAAAATTTTGCACGGGCATAAATTCCGCCGGAGACCGGTGCAAAAGAAATTTTCATGTTAATCCACCTCACCTAAATTATATATTGACAAAGAATACAAATCTATGTTATAATACATAACATAAGATATAGCATAAAAAATAACATAAGAGGAGGCAAAAAAATGAAGAAGAGATTACAGGGGTTTATTGCAGGGGTTGTAATTTGTGCAATGCTGATGAGCGGAGCGGCATTTGCAAAGCAAGTCAGTGAAACGGCTGAGCTTTTGTACGACAATATAAAAATTTCACTGAATAATCAGGAGATAAGACCAAAAGATGCCGACGGAAACTATGTTGAACCTTTTATTATCAACGGTACAACATACCTTCCTGTCCGCGCCGTTGCAAATGCTTTGGGGATAAATGTTAATTGGGATGGAGATACCAATACAGTTCTGCTGTCGGACAAAAACTCCGAGAATAATGCCACGGGATTTGATGCAACTTCGGTAGCAAGCGAACTGAGCATAATAAAAGAATACCGCTGGAAAACAAGCTACAGTAATTATCTTGCCCTTGTTTTGAAAAATAATTCCGCATATACTGTTTCGCCGAGAGTACAGATTTCCTTTAAAGATGAAAAAGATGCGGTTGTGGGGGCGGAAAATAAATCTGAGAATGCATTCGGACCCGGAAGTGAAATGGTTTTTGTTTTCAGCAATAATGAGCCTTTTGCGAAGTATGAATATATAATTTCCGCAAATGAGGAAAAGTATTATAGTGAGTGCGTTTCAAAATTAGAATGTACCTATTCGACAACTGTAGAAAAAGCTATTATTCAAGTAAAAAACAACGGAAATAAGGCAGCAGAAATTGTTGAGTATACCGTTTTGTTTAAAAACGATGGGGAAGTAGTAGGGTATGCATGGGGTTATTGTGACGATTCCGACGGCGAAATAAAGCCCGGAATGACAGAAATCAGAGAAGCGTTCTCGTATGAAAAATTTAATTCGGTTGAAGTATATCTGACCGGAAGAGCCGACAGATAGCGGTTTGTTTTGCATTATATAAGGCAAAAATGCATGGCATATGTATCATGTGAGTTTAACTGAAAGCCCGAAACATCAATGAATGTTTCGGGCTTTTAAATTTTGTTTCAGTCTGTCCGACCTTGTTTTAAGCGATTTACGGCGTATATTTCCCCGGAGTGGCGCCTGTGATTTTTTTAAACTGGCGTATGAAGTGGTATTCGCTGCCATAGCCGGCAAGATGTGCAATTTCGCTGACGGAATATCTGTGCTGTGCCAGGAGAGTTTTTGCCCTCTGTATGCGCGCGAAAATCAAATCCTTCGCAGGCGATATTCCGAACAGCTCTTTATAGTGCACATAAAATCTCGATTCGCTCATACTGACGCTTTTTGCCATTTCGGACACACTTATGCTGCTGTCAAGCGACGAAAAAACCGCTTGTCTGAGAGCGTTGAGCTTTTGAGCGGTGTCGGAGGTGAGCGACGGCACATTCGGCGAATGTATGCGGCGCGAAATTTTTGCGATAAGCTCGCACAGCTTTATTTCAATTATGTCCTCACAGTACAGTGAGTGTGAAAAAAATTCACTTTCCGTTTCGCGCACAATATCGGTTATAAAACTGCCGTTTTCGGGATAGTAGATGTGGTTTGGCATGATGTTGTATTTTTCGAGCAAACCGCCCATGTCGTCTATGTGTATCCAGTCGTGCGTTATATCAAGCTCGTGGCTGAAAAAGCGCTGGGGAAATGTTTTGTCATAAATAATAAGCGCATTCGGCTTTGACTCGATAAGGCCTTCGTCACAGAAAATATGCATCGGCTGATGAAAATACAGCAGAATATACTCTCCGCAGCCATTCGGACGGGCGAGGTCAAAGCCTTTGGGTTCGGGCCATGCGTGGCGTATGTTTGTAACTTTCATTAATACACGCTCCAATACTTTATTTTATGTTTATTTTATATTAAACAGTAGAAAAAGTCAATTTTATGATAGAAAATATCATTGACTTTATACATGTCAAAGTATAGTATATGAGCATAAAACAAAACGCGAAAGGGTTGAAATATCAATGAATACACAAATACCGAGGGCGGAATATCCGCGTCCGCAGATGGTGCGTGAGGACTGGATAAATCTCAACGGAAAATGGCAGTTTGAGATTGATTTCGGCGCAGAAGGGTATGAAAGGGAGTTTTTTAAACATGAAAGCCTGAACGGCGAAATAATTGTGCCGTTTTGTCCCGAAAGCGAGTTGTCGAAAGTAAATTATAAAGGCTTCATGAACTGTGTGTGGTACAAAAGAAATTTCACTGTGCCCGAAACATGGAGCGGCAAAAGCGTTATACTGCATTTTGGGGCGGTAGATTATAAAGCTACAGTATGGATAAACGGCGAAAAAGCGGGTGAGCATCTCGGCGGCTACACATCGTTTTGCTTTGATATTACAAAATATTTGAAAGAGGGCGAAAACAGCGTCACTGTTGCCGCATTTGACGATGACAAAGGCACAAATCAGCCGCGAGGCAAACAGTCGGGCAAATACGGCTCACACGGGTGCTACTATACGCGCACGACGGGCATATGGCAGACAGTATGGCTTGAGGCGGTTGAAAAGGAGCATATAACGCTCATCAAATCAACGCCCGACGCATATAACGGCAAAGTTACTTTTGAGGTAAAGACATCGGCTGACACTATAGGCTGTGAACTTGAAGCGCAGATATACTACGAAGGCAAGCATATGGGCAGTGCGGCGGCACAGGTCGGCTCATATTCAACGTTTATGACGGCAGAGCTTTCGGAGAAGCATTTGTGGGAGGTCGGCAAAGGCAGGATCTATGACGTTGAGCTTAAGCTGACAAAAAAAGGCGAAATAAAAGATAGTGTGCAGAGCTATTTCGGGCTGCGCAGCGTCGGCATGAAAGACGGTGCGTTTATATTGAACGGACGCGCCGTGTTCGGACGCTGGGTGCTTGACCAGGGATTTTATCCGGACGGAATATATACCGCGCCGAGCGATGAGGCGCTTAAAAGGGATATAGAGCTTTCGTTTGAGCTGGGATTTAACGGAGCAAGACTTCATGAGAAGGTGTTTGAGCCGCGGTATCTGTACTGGGCAGATAAACTCGGCTATCTTGTATGGGGCGAGCATGCAAACTGGGGTCTGGGACATTGGAATGCGGAATCGCTCATGCATTTTCTGCCGGAGTGGCTTGAGGCGATGGAGCGCGATTACAGCCATCCGAGCATAATAGGGTGGTGCCCGTTTAATGAAACATGGGACGATGAAGCAAGCGGCAAAAAACAGATAGATTTGGTGATTGAAACCGTTTACAGAGCAACAAAAGCATGCGACGCATCGCGACCCGTTATTGACACAAGCGGAAACTTCCACACGGTTACGGACATATTTGATGTGCATGACTATGAGCAAAATCCGGATAAATTTAAAGAGGATTATGACGGCTTCTATGAGTTCGGAGATGTAAAAGACCAGATATACAGAGGATTTCCGGACAGACAGAAATGGAACGGAGAGCCTGTGTTTGTCAGCGAATACGGCGGCATAAAATGGCCCCTTGATGAAACTGCGGGCTGGGGCTACGGCGACGCGCCGAAGAACCGTGAGGAGTTTTTTGACAGATACAGACGCATAACGGAATGCATAATGAGAAATGAGCACATAATGGGCTTGTGCTATACGCAGCTGTATGATGTGGAGCAGGAGAAAAACGGACTTCTTACATATGAGCGCGAGTTTAAGTTTGAGCCTGATATAATCCGCGAAATAAATATGCAGGAGGCTGCAATCGAAAAGAAATATAATAAATAAAGTGCACGTCATTGTAAAAAACACGCATATCGCTTCGGCGCGGTGTGCGTGTTTTTGTTTATGTTATGTACTAATGTTTTTTCAAAAACAGTTCCTTCGCTCAAAAATCAATTTGCTTTTTTATCGGTTTTGCATGGGATAAATATTGTTTTAAAAGATATTGCTTTTATTCGAGTTATATAGTATAATTGTACTATAAAATAATAAAATACGACATATGAGGAGGGGGAAAATGAGCGAATACGGCGAATTGCCGCTTACAAAAAGGCTGGCACAGAGGAAAAATAAGCGAAACAGGAAAAATATCATTAAGCTGATAGCGCTGATTGTTGTTACGGCGGCGGTTATTACGGGAATAGTGTTCGGAATAAAAGCAATTGTGGAAACAACCGCAAATCATGCCCGTGAAACGGCGAAGCTCGACATAAGTGCGGATATTCTGCGCGAGGCGGATTTTATCGCGGCAGGATACGACTATGACGCGGCAATCGGGAAAGTAAGGTCATGCGAAGGATATGACAAAAAGCAGGAAATGCTCGACGCAATAGCGCGTTATGAAACGGCAAAAGCGGCATTGGTGCGCCATGAGGACGTTACCGATATTACGCATGTATTTTTCCATACGCTGATAGTTGATACGGCGAAAAGCTTTGACGGCGAATATACGCAGACGGGATATAACCAGTATATGACGACCGTGAGCGAGTTTAAAAAAATAATTGAAGAAATGTATAACCGCGGATATGTGCTTGTTGATGTTCATGATATAGCACAGCAAAAGGATAACGGCGACGGCACTGTAAGCTTTGTGCCGGGCGATATAATGCTTCCCGAAGGTAAAATCCCGTTTGTTATGTCGCAGGACGACGTTTCATATTACAGCTACATGAAAGGCGACGGCTTTGCCGACAGGATAGTTATAGGCGACGACGGTTTGCCGACATGTGAGTATACACAAGATGACGGCACGGTTGTGCGCGGCGACTACGATTTGGTGCCGATTTTGGAGCGGTTTATCGGTGAGCACCCCGATTTTTCATACCGCGGAGCACGTGCGGCACTGGCGCTTACGGGATATGACGGCGTTCTCGGATACAGAACATGCCCGACGGCAGACGACTATAATGAGGCTGATGTTGCAGAGGCAACAAAGGTTGCACAGCGTATGCGCGAATGCGGCTGGACGTTTGCAAGCCACAGCTGGGGTCATTTGCGCTATGGGCAGGCGAGCGCGGAGAAGGTTGCTGCCGATGCGAAGAAATGGGATGAGCAGGTGCGCCCGATTGTAGGCGATACCGATGTCATTATTTATGCCCACGGCGACGATATTGCAGGCATAGGAAAATATTCGGGTACAAAGTTTGAAACGCTGAAGGGGTATGGATTTAAGTATTTCTGCAATGTGGATTCGGCGAAATCATGGGTACAGATAGGAAAAGACTATGTGCGCCAGGGAAGAAGAAACCTTGACGGATACCGCATGTGGTACAATCCGAAGATGCTGAGCGATTTGTTTAATGTGGACGATGTATGGGATAACACAAGACCGACTCCCGTACCGCCGATTTGATTTTAAATTCGGATTTGATTTCGGCATGACCGGCAAAATCGGCTCAGTTTTTGGAAAAACTAAAAAAATAAGGCTTGACAAAGGCAAAACTTTATAGTATTATTAATTTAGCAGACAAAGGTGTCTATTTTGGGCGTCTTTGTCTGTTTTTTTAATATTTTGTTTGCTTTATGCATGGAAGGGGAGAGTGTCATGGATAAAATTGATACTAAAATTCTGAGTATTCTCCAAAAAAATGCGAGAATATCACTTAAACGCATAGCGAGCGAGGTGTATCTGTCTTCACCTGCGGCATCGGCGCGCATAGAAAGGCTGGAAAAAGAAGGCATCATAACGGGCTACAGCGCAAATGTTGACCACAAAAAGCTCGGCTATCACATAACGGCATTTATTAATCTTGAGCTTCAGCCGTCACAAAAGGCGACGTTTTACCCGTTTGTGCAGAGCTGCCCGAATGTGCTCGAATGTAACTGTGTCACAGGGCAGTATTCAATGCTCATAAAAGTGGCTTTTGAAAGCACACAGGAGCTTGACGCGTTTATCGGTCATATCCAGCAGTTCGGCAATACGCAGACACAAATTGTATTTTCGACCGCTGTTGAGCCGCGCGGTGTTGACATACTCGGTGCAAATGATGTATGATATATATGATAAACTGGTACGGTATGAAAAATTTCTCATAAAATTTGCATGGAGGATTTGCATATGTTTGAAAAGGTCATATATACACTTGCGGCGATTGACGGCGATTATGGTGTGCTGAAAGATGAAAACGGCAATGAAAACAGAGTTGCTCTTGCGCTTTTGCCCGACGGAGCTGATGAGGACTGTTTAATAAAATGGGAAAATTTTGAATATGAGATTGTTTCGCAGTGATAAATGATTTAAAAAATTGCAGGAAAAAATGTGTTATAAATGTGCTGTGGTTATAAATGTGTTATAATAGTAAAAAACTGCCGCATGCGGACTATTCGGCATGTCCGCCGCCGAAAAAACAGTTCAGAAAGCGCATGTCATAATCCGTTTCGCCGTTTAAACGCTTATATCTGTCGCGGCGGATAAAATCGCGCGAACGTATTTGTGCCGCGGCAAGCGAAACACCGCACCGCGCTGCAATATCCCCGGCACTGCGGCAGCCATAGCTGTCAAGAACCGAAAGCGGCATAAGAAGCTCACGTGCAAAATAGGTTGCTTCGGCATCGGTCTGCTCGTTTGATATGCCGTGCTTTAAATGTCCGAGAAAAATATGCGCAAGCTGACATGCGACGGTAAAACGAATGCGTGCGTAAATCTGCGAAGGATTATACATAATTATGTAGCCGCTGCCGCTTTTGATTGTGTAGCCGTCTTTGCTGGCGGAGGCAGATGATGTGCGCGCAGCCACTGCGTCCATCTTCAGGCAGCGTATACCGTATGTTTTAGTGATTGTGCCGAGCTTTACGGGCAGCGAGCAAATGCAGCATTTTTCAAAAATGCCGATGACAACATCTTTTATTTCATTTTTGCGCTGTCTGGTTATGTAGTGCGGCATACGGTTCTCATCTCCTTTTGCGGCAGTTATAAGAGTAACTTATGTAAATAGTATAACATAATAATTTCAAAAAATAAACATAAATATTTTTATAAATATACGGTACAATACTATATGAGTATCGATACGGAGGAAAATATGAACGAGATATTGGTTGTTGTTGATTATCAGAATGATTTTGTGGACGGTGCGCTCGGATTTGATAAGGCGCGTGAGCTTGAGGAGATAATTGTTTCGGAGGTCAGAGATGCTCTTTCAAAAGGGGAAAAAGTTTTTTTCACACTTGATACCCATGATGACGGCTATGCCGAAACGCGTGAGGGAAAGCATCTGCCGATGCCGCATTGTATAGACGGCACCGACGGACATTCGCTCTACGGAAAAACGGCGGAGTTTTCAGAAGAGAGCGGCGTGACGCTTGTTAAAAAGAGCGGTTTCGGCTCATCATCTCTGCCGGATATCATAAAGCAAACCTGCGGTGTGCCCGACACTGTGCGTATTTGCGGCGTTGTTACAAACATGTGCGTTATTGCAAATGCAATTGTTTTGCAGACTGCATTTGAAAATGCGGATATCAGAATTTTGGAAAAAGCATGTGCAAGCTTTGATGAAAAACTGCATGATGAGGCTGTTGATGTAATGCAGAATATGCATATGACAATAGAGGAATAACGGTGTAAATTTTGTAAAAATAAAATTATTGACGAAAAAATAATAAAAATTTAGAAATAGGTGTTGACATGGGAAAAAAAATGTGGTATATTATAGAAGTCGCATTTGAGAGGGGAAACAAAAGCGTGCTATAGCGTATGGATTTGTGGTTCCCGAGAATTGCAGATGTGGGAATATATGCTGGTGTAGCTCAATTGGTAGAGCAGCTGATTTGTAATCAGCAGGTCGCGGGTTCGAGTCCCATCACCAGCTCCA